>CAMBTZ010000065.1 GCA_945870925.1 Chlamydia trachomatis
CCTTTGATAAAATGGCGATACCTTTAGAAAATAGCAGAGACCTTTCAAGCTTCTCCTTTATTGCTATAGATGCAGCTAGTATAAATAGAGAGAATCGATACATTCTCCAATATCTTTCCGAATTACCATCCTTAGAAATTTTACAAACCTACTCTCTTAATGACGACTTTAGAATTGATAGCCACTTCCTTCAAAAACCTGATAAAAATGGCTACTCAATCTCTCTTCAAATATCGCCCTATGATCATGAATGTTTAGATCCAATTCCACAGAAAATCTATTATATTATTGATCGGAGCAGTTCGATTGAGACGCACAGGTTCAATGCTTTTAAGAATGGACTTATCCAATCACTTGCTCATCTTCATGAATCATCAACTTATAATATAATCTCCTTTGATCAAAGCTGGGAAAAACTAAGTTCAACTGATTTAAAACCAACAAAGTCTTCTATCCAAACAACTAAGAAAAATTTAGAGAAAGTGAATCAAAAACTGAGCTCCTCATTTACAACTCTTTTATCAGCCCTTGAAACTCTCCAAAAACAGGCAGAATTAAGCAGCGAACCTCATACAGTTATTCTTCTAACTGATGGTCATTTTCTAAAAAATCTCCGTTTAAATCGCGAATCTTTCAATAAGCTTTTCCACACAAATACCGATAATTTCTCTATTTTTACAGCTGCAATAAGTGATAATAATAACACTTATATGCTAGAACTAATGGCTAAGCTTGGAAGAGGCGAATATCTCTATTCACAAACTCATGCAGCTTTTCCGAGAAAACTTGCAGTTCTTATTAAAAGACTTCAAAGGCCTATTGCCTCTGATCTTAGAATCACACTGCTTGATCCCAAATCCAAAATAAATTTTTGCCACAATACCCAAACAGCCCCACTTCTTTTCTCTGACAAACTCTATAACATCTATGGAGAGACAGAAAAACTGGAAACGATCGACTTAATTATTCAAGGCAAATCAGGTGATAAATGGATAAACATTGTGAAAAAAATCGATCTTGCAAAAGCTGAAAAAGCAAAAACTATCGATAAAGAGCTAGCTTCAAAAAAAGCTCTTACCCACATCATAAATTTTGTTTTCACTAATAATCAAAATGAGCTCCTTCTTGCAAAGCAGCTCATTCAATCTTATGATCTCAAATACAATATAAATTAGAAATTAAATCCGGTTTTGACAACCAATCCTTCTAAGTATAAGTTTGAAACAGCTCCACCTGATGAATATCCATTCACAGTATCGGCAAGATAACGCATCATATTTTGTTCAAAAAATATACTTACGTCATAAAGCGCTTGGATATTCCAATGAAGTCTTTGATTACAGAAATAGGCATCCCAACCAAGGCCAAGGCTTAAGTCAATATTTGGTCTAAGAGTATTGAAGTCTTTAATATGATAAATGACTGGAGTAGGATAGTTAAGATAGGTGCTTTCAACATTCATTGAAACAGAATAACCTGTAAACAGCAAACTTGCAGCAGCATCCCCAATAAATCGCACTCCGTAACCAAGGTACCAATTCCCATTAATTCGAACTCTAGGACCTACGCCATTAGAATGAGAAGAATAATGCGCATCAGAATCTGAGAGTATATGATCCTCTAAACTTGCTCCGGTTAAATCAAAATCGATATCTAGATTTTGTCTTATAAAAGCTCCTCTAAGTCCAAAAGATGGCTCAAAAGTAAGCCGTTTTCCTGAATATAAGGGTCTTGAAACTTGAGCATCTACTAAATCGATTTTATAATTCCACTTCGATGAAATTTTATTTGCTAGGAAATCATTGTCATAATCATATAGCCAAATTGATGTATACCATAAGCCGGTCTGAGGAATTGAATTACCATTAAATGAGCTGTTATCGGCATTTGGAGCAGTTTCACTTGTATGCGTTGTACCATGTATCCAGCTATACTCTGCATATAGAACCCAATTATCGTTTGGACAAATATAGCCAAGCCCTACTTGAAATCCTGACTTATAACTATAATCCTGTACCAATACAGACTCATTAAACGGATTCCAAGTATACGTTCCGGAATTACAATAACCATCGGTAATAGTTGCTAAAACAGGAATTCCCAAATCCATCCCACCTTGACTTGCTTGATAATAGAGATAGCTTGCATTCACAAACGTACTCCAACCATCCTTAATATCAATAGCAGCAGGCGCATTATACCCCGATTACATACATTGAGCACTTGTCGGTAATCCCTGTTGATAACAACTAGACGAATTTACAGCTGATGAATCCCCACTATCACCCGCGCACACACCACAAAAGGATAAAGCAGATGCACAAGTTAAAAACAAATATTTCATAACACTCCATACAAATAGTATTTCCCTTCCCTGTAGAACATACGTCATATTATTAAAATATATTTTATACATTGAGGGTCAAACCCTCAAATTTTTTAGTTATTCAAATTGGGGAGTATGGTAGACTTTTTGGCATGAACTTAAAAATACTTGGTGGTGAGTTAAAAGGGCGTAATATTAAGACGCCGGGTACACCTGCCACGCGGCCAATTACTTCTCTGCTTCGTAAATCAATATTTGACACCTGTCATTTTTATATTGGTGATGCAAGGATATTAGACCTGTTTGCAGGCTCAGGAGCCATTGGTATAGAAGCACTTAGCAGAGGCGCTAAGATAGCTTATTTTCTAGATAATGATTATACTGCGGTGCAGTGCATCAAAGAAAATATTGAAACGTTAAAGTTAAAAAATCAGGCTGTTCTTTTAGATAAAGATGCGTTTTTATTCCTAGAAGAATATGACAAAGAACCGTTTGATATCCTTTTTATTGATCCGCCCTATCCAATTGGACTTGAGGGCTATCAAAAGCTTTTAAACTTACTTCTTATAACTAAGGCAGTCTCTTCAGAGAGCATCATCTTTTTAGAAGGACCAAAAACATTAGCCAAATCCCTATCTGCCCTAATTCCCACCCTATTTACTCTTCGCAAAGAGAAACAGAGTGGAACAACAATTCTATATCAACTTTTAATTAAATGACTCTTTAGAGATCAGCTGATCGTCTTTATAAATTTGGAGCAAGCGAGGCTTACCGCTGTCATAGTATTTATTAAATTTCCCCTCCTTTTTTCCGGCTTGATATTCACCTTCAAAGACAAGGGTTCCAGCTTCATTCCATGATTTAGAAGAGCCGTCTTGCTGGCCATCTTTATAATTTACGACAGCTGATACTTTACCATCCGGATAAAAACTAGTCTCTTCTCCATGAATACTTTCATTTACATAGGGTGTTATTTTTGCAATGTTTCCATCTGGAAAGTATTGGATATTTTCACCATTGCGCTTATCATTAACAAAATGCATTTTTGCTATCATCTTACCTTGTGTATTAAATACAACTGCATCCCCCTCTTTTTTCCCCTTACAGAATTGAGAGACTGCAATTTTTACCCCGGCATCGTTATATTCTCTAACTTCCCCTTCAATTTGCCCATCTTTATAAACTGCTTCTAGGGCTTTTACTTTTCCGTATTTTTCATGAATTGGGTAATATACTTCATAGGGACCCTCTTTCCTATTTTTCACATAGGTGCAGATAATTTCTCTACCGGCCTGATCTTTTTGCATCAGTTTTCCATGAAGTTTCCCCTTATCATAAAAGCCCTCTTCTATAAGCTCACCATCTTCTTTATAGAGTGCTTTTTTACCATTTAAAAGACCATCGTCATAACTCATTACTGATTGGAGATTTCCATTTGCGTAAAACATTTTTTGTTCGCCTTGCATAGCGCCTTTGCTATTATGAACACAAAGTCTAAGAAGAGTTTGCTTTTGGCCTGCTTTTAATTGATCTTTTCTATAAAACTCTCTCTGCTCGCCAACAAAATTTCCCCCTTTATAAAATTTAGAAAAAGCTAATGTTCCATCTTCATACCAACCTTCTGCAACACCTTCAGGCTTATCATTTTGATAATTTGCTTTTAATTTAAGCTGTCCATTTTCGTGATATTCAAGGGTTTTTCCATGACGCGATCCATGTGCTACTTCTACAACTTCTTTAGGACGACTCTTTCCAAAATAAGATGAAATAAGTCCTTTAACTTTACCCTTATCATAATTCTCTTCTAAGAGAAGTTCCCCTTTCTCATTCCACTGCTTATGAGCTCCGGACATAATTCCCTTTTGATATGAAATAGTCTCTCTTTGAACACCGTTTTCATACCAAGATTGATGAACTCCAAGTGGCTCACCTTTATGAAAGAATCGCTTAGATTTTATTTGCCCATTTGAAAACCACTCAGTAATCTCACCTTCAACTTTATCCTCTTCATAATTAGCTTTTAAAGATGGAGCTCCATTCTCATGCCACTCTTGACCAAGTCCTGATAGTTTTCCATCTTTATAGAAGTAAGATTTATAAGGAGCCCCATTTGGATGATATTCTTTTTCAGCCCCCGCAAACATTCCGTCTAGGTATGAATATTCAACAAGTATAACACCATCTTCCGACCATTTTTTAAATCCGCCTGTAAGCTTGTCATTTTTAAGAGTGTATTCTGCTGTCACATTTCCATTATCAGCAAATTCTTTAATTGGTTTTAAAAGCTCTCCCTTATCATTAAACTCGGCAATGAATTTATAATTTCCATTTTCATATTTAAGAAAACTAACGCCAACGCGCATTCCATCATGATAAATTGTCTCGCCAAGAAGATCTCCCGTTAATGAAAACGCTTGTGCAGCGCCATGCATTTTCCCATCTCTGTAAGAAACCTTATCACTCTCTTTTCCATTTGGGTGATAGGCAACATGTACTCCAATTGGAGATCCATGATCAAAATGTCTAATTGAAAAAATTGCCCCCTGTTCATCATACGCAATCAAGGCAGGATTATTTCCATAATCACTTTCTTTATCAGCAACATAGTTAACTTTAATTCTTGCAACACCATTTTCATGCCACTCGATTGCTAATCCATCTTTAAGTCCATTCACATAAGGGACCATACCTTTTCGCTTTCCACTTTGGTAATAAGTCCAAGCCTCACCTTCAACGCTTCCATTATTGAAATGGCACTCAAATTCTTTTTGGCCATCTTCGTAAAAAACAACTCTTGGACCCCATAAAACATCATGATCGTATAATTCTTCGCTTTTAACACTTCCACTCGGATAAAACTCTTTATGCGGTCCGTGTTTTATCCCTGCAGTATAACAAAAAATCTCTTTTACTTTTCCGTCAGGATAATAATTCACTGATAATCCGTGCTGCTGCTCATTTAATAGATCTTCTTCAACTGCGATAGCACCATTTTCTGTTAGAATGACTCTTTTAATAGCGCTCTCTTTTTCATCACTTAGATCCTCATAAAAATAGACAGCCTTTGCAGATCCATTATCATATGTTTGAGTAATCGTTGGTCTCCACTCAGGAGCCCTTGGCAGTAAATGATCTCTTACAATTTGGACCTCATGACCGATTAGTGAGGCCACAAGCGTAGTTGCAACTAGTACCAATTTCATATTACCTTCCTAAATGCGTGTTTTATATTAACACTATATTGTTTTTTTAAATGACTCGTCATACAAAGAGTAAGTTGATCATCACCCTCTATCCAGCCATTTCCATAAAAATTAATCTCTTTCTCCTCTTCAATTTTTCCAAATACAATTTCCGGAAACGCAGTCGGAATTTGGAATAAAACTTTTATTGAATTCGGAGGAGAATCGGTCTTACGAGTAAGATAAATCTTCCCCTTTTTTTGTACGAGTAATAATTTAATATCGATTTGATAAGTGAGTGCTAAACTTTTTGTCAGCATAATTTCCGATGTAATTTTTTCACACGATGTAGAAAATCGCCTCTCCTGTAAAAGCTTACCACCGTTATATATAGCAACTGAACCGGCCATTGCTAACAACATCATGCAAATCAAAATTTCGATCAGAGTAAAGAATTTTCTATTTTTCTTAGCTGTCGGCATTTAGTTCGTCTTTATCAAAATGGAAAGCCCACGGATACTCATCTTGCATTTCGTGATTAGTCATCTTTTTTTTGGTTTTAAGAAAATTGTACCAGTTTTTTGAAAATACAAAAAAGTCAGGCTCTTCTCCTTCAGAATTTTCAATTTTCTCAATAACATATTGCTGATTCCAACCATCTTTAATTAATTTATCTGCTCTATTTACAAAACCGGTATCTCTTAAAGCTTCTTCAGGATTAGCTAAAACCCTATCAAACGCATCTTTTTTTTGCGCAATTTGAAGATTTAGAAAATCATACACCTGTTTTGAGCCTTGCTCACTTTTAAAAGATTTCCCTTCATCTAAGCTCCCCTTCATATTGTAACCAATCACACTGCCAATAAGGCCAATGATAAATATTACAATCATAATTTCAATTAATGTGAGTGCTCTTTTTTTTATTTTGATCATGAAGTATACCTCATAGTAATGTTGAAACATCTGTCAAAGGGAGTAGGACAGAGAGCAATACAACTCCGACAATCACTCCCAAGATAAGTAGCATAACAGGTTGAAGAAGATTTGTAAATTGGACAAGTGTCCGTTCTAACTGCTCCTCATAAATATCGGCAACATGCTCCAGCATCTCAGTTGGATTCCCTGTCTCTTCCGCAGTAGCAAGCATTCGAATCATAAGTGATGGAAATAATCCCGATTTTTTTAGCTCTTCTGAAAGTTTTCTCCCTTGAACAATCCCCTCTTCGGCCCTCATAATAGCCTCTTCAAAACTAACATGATTCATCACACTTCTGGAAAGCTTTAATGCTTCTACTATAGGGACGCCGCTAGAAAGGAGAACTGCAAATACTCTTGAAAAGCGCATTAATATGCTCTCTGTAAAAACAGTTTTAAAAAAAGGAATATATAAAAGCCATTTTTTACACTGATCTTTAAAGATTTTTGTCTTAACCACAAAAACTATCAATGAAATGAGCGCTGAGCCGCCTATTGCAAAGAATATATAATACTTTTCTAAGCAATTACTAATTCCTAAAATGGTTTTTGTAATCGGGTGAAGCTCCCTTCCTTCCAGAAGTTCCTTCATCGCCGGTATTAAAAAGAAAAACAATCCTATTAACACAACTAAACAAAATACGGATAAAAATGCCGGATATACCATAGCAGATCGCATCTGCTTGCGAAACTTCTCATTTCTTGAAATAACCTTATAGAGTTGGATAAATGCCTTCTCCAAACTTCCGGTACTCTCACCTGATGCAACCATTGCAATATAGACAGAATTAAATGACTTAGGATAGATGAGCAGCGCTTGGGAAAGTGACTTACCCTGTTTTACCTGATCACATAAATCTAGAAAAAGAAAATGGAATTTATGAGATCTATACTTCTCTTCAATTGTAAGCAGGCTCTCATAAAGGGGAAGTCCAGACCTTAATAGTCCCGATAAATCTCTTGTAAAA
>CAMBTZ010000066.1 GCA_945870925.1 Chlamydia trachomatis
CCTTTTTAAGGAATGCCATAATTTTTGCCTCTCAAAAATTAGAGAAGTTATTTAAAAAATTTTCTATGGATCTTGGAAATCATCTACAAGATGGCATCGTAAAAGTCGATTTATCTCTTCTTAAACGATTTAATCTATTAAACAAGACTCCGGAAGAAGAAAAAGAGGTACAAGCACAGTTCCCCTTTTACTTTCATGTTATTGAGAGTTCAGAAAAAGTAACGCTATTTAATAACCAATTTGTAGTTTGGATTATACCAAAAGTAGAAAATGAAATTCCCATGACATTAACACTTATCTCATTAACACAAAAAGACGACCTTCGCTTAGAAATAGCTTTTTCAACAGCCGGCGTTTATAATACTCCAAAATATGTACTCAAAGTACTTCGTCATTATCTTTCAGAAGTAATTGATACTGAAGAAGAAATCGCTTCTATTTCTCCTAATTAGGTTAATTGGGTAAGCGTTAAAATATTCCAACCGTCGACTCTTTGGTAAGTTGCTGAGTCAGTCATTTTAAGAATAAAGTGGATTCCAAGACCTCCAATATCTCGATCTTCTAAAGCTGCATCTTTATCAAAGGGCTTTGGGTTTTCAATAGGATTAAATGGAGCTCCATGATCCTTAATGACAAACTCCAATTTATCAGCATCATTAACAAATGCAATTTCAATTAATCCAGGAGGATATGCTATGTATGCGTAATTAATTATATTTACTAGAGCCTCTTCAATGGCTAATTCAAATTTGTTAGCTTTTTTAGGGAGGGCATATTGCTCAAGAATTCCTCCAACCCACTTAATCATTGTATCAAATTCTGAAATATCTGCTCTGTATTGCCTAGACCCTTTCATTTCACTCTCTTAGATACTGGAGCCCTATTTAAGACTTCTCCGATTTTAACTGCCAATTCTAAAAAAAGCGGCCGAAAAGCTTCATTTCCTGCGCCTTCACTAGAATCAAGCTGCCCCATTGAATATTGTAATGTTGAAGTCTCTTTTCCTAGAAAATCTCTAAACTCAACATCCTTTTTAGCAACAGAATTGACATAGTCATAATTGACTTGAGCTGAGACTTTAAATGGCTCCAAGACTTGCTCATTTGTTTTACAATCAATCAATGTGACTAAAGCAACAACTGTCTTTCTTGCCTCATCTGCATAGAGCCTATTTACATCCATACCAGTAACAGCATTTACATCCCACTCATATCCAATTGTATCAGTAAAGCTATTTTCAATTTTTATAACTAACTCATAAGGAGCGTTTCCTGAACTATAGCGATATTTGCCCGTTTCAGAAATGGCTTTTGCAAGAGCATTTCTTAAAATACCATCATCATCTTCAGAAATTAGAGGAATAGAAACAAGAGCCACATTACTACTGTCAGAGGATCCTTGAGCTCTATACCCACAACCACAAACAAGGATTACAAATATTGAAATAATTACCTTACTCTTCATGGAAGGAGGCATTTTGAACTTCAACCGGATACTTACCCTTTAACTGAGAAATTTTCCTTAACGCAAGGGGTGCATATTTAGACTCAGGATATTTTCTTACAATTGATGTGTAGTAAAGAATACAAGATTGCATCTTTTTCTTTTTTGCATAATAGTTAGCTGATTCCCAAAGATCTTGCGCGTAGTTGTTTTGCATCGAGCTTAACATTTTTTCCACTTCAACAGTCCGCTCATCACTTGGAAAATCACGTTTAAATTTTTTAGCATTTAATCTAGCTTGATCTAAAAAATCTCTGTCAGGAAAAAGGTCTTTACTTTCACTGCAGTACGATTCTGCAATAGAAACGTAGCTTTTGGGAGTAAGAGGATCTTTTGGAAATCTGCGAATTAAAGTTTGATAGGTTTCAATACTTTCAGAAAATTTACCTTCAACTCTCTGCATTGTAGCTTTATTAAAAAGTGCTTTTGCAGCTACTTCATGTCTTGGCAATGTTGTAATAACTTCTTCATAAAGAGCGTAAGCATCTTCCCAAGCTGAGGTCAGTTTCGGTAATTTTTCATATCCAAGCAAATGCTTTTTTGCACCTTTTTGAAATTCTTCAGCAATATGGAATTTATAAATAATTGCCTCTTCAAAATACTTAGGAGCGCCTGATTCTTTTAAAAACTGGGTAAAATAATAATTAGCCTGGTCAAAATCTTTTTGGTGAAAGTAAGCAGCTCCCATATAGAAGTTGAGCTCTGTTACAAAGAGCGAATCAGGTGCTAAATCAATCACCTTTTTTGCATGTAACTTTACAGCGCTCCACTTTTTCTTCTGAAAAGCAACCGATGCTGCATTGTACTCTTCTTGTGGAGAACAAGTCTCCTTCGCTGCTTGCAGACCAGCAAACACCATCAAAAACGCTAAAAACAAACTATATATTTTCATGCTAAAGAGCATACTAGACTCCTTGTTATAAAGTCAACTGGCTAACATATGGAAAAGATTTGAGCCTTGCCTCTAATTCCGGGGTGAAGTCAATGCCGCGCCCAGCATCGATTGCGAGAGTAGCAATATCTTTTTTCCCCGATTGAAAGACGATGTTGACCGCATGGCCGCCGGGAGATTCAGCAAGAAGTCTCTTCAATTCCAGAACTCTCTTTATGGAAATTTTTTCAATATCAATAAGGAGTTTTACATCTTTTTTTTCTTCTTTTTCCATTTTTGCTTCCCGTTTTTCGAACTTAAGCGATAATTTCTTTATATCTTGATACGCCTCTTCAAACTCCTCAGGCAATTTTTCATTTGGATTTGTAAGGTCTTCAAGCCACTTACAATTGAGTTTAAAAGGGTCCTCTTTTTTATCTAATTGGATCACGGCAATAAGCAGGGCATTGTCATCTAAAACTCTACCTTTTGCTTCATAGAGCTCAGGCCAAACAGGCATTTCAAACTGCTCTCCTCCATCACCAATCTTTGTAATCGCAAACTTTTTCTGTGATTTAGCAGAAATCCTTACTTGAATGTCCTCTAATATAAAAGCTGCCTTTACTACAGCTTTATCAGAAAGATTGATAAATTCAGCAATCGGTGTGCACTTAAACTCTTTTATCTTTTCACGATATTCATCAAGCGGATGACCTGTAACATAAAAACCTAGAAGTTCTTTCTCTTTTTTTAACACATCTAAGATCGTAAGATTCTCTTCTTCTATCTCAGGAGGTTTAATCTCCTCCTTTTTCTTCTCCGCTCCAAAAAGATCCATGATCCCTTTTACTTTTTCCTGCTTCACTTTTAAAACAGCATTAAATTGTTCATCGAGATATGCAAGAAGCTGCTTTCTTCTCCAACCTGTAAAATCAAAACAGCCAGATTCTATCAAATTTTCAATCGTCTTTTTTCCAACAGCTGTGATTTCCGCTCTCTGAAGAAAATCGTAAAGGGATGTGTACTTACCATTTTTTTTCCGTTCCTTCACAATAATATCGACAACACCGGCACCGATTCCCTTAATTGCAACGAGTGCAAATCGTATTCCTACATCAGTTGCGACAAATGTTGTTTCTGACTCATTAATATCAGGAGGCAAAATAGGAATCCCCATTGAGCGCCCTTCCTGAATGTGCTTTGTCACCTTAGATAGATCGCTCATATCGCATGTCATCAGAGCTGCCATCCACTCACCCGGATAATTAGCCTTCATGTAAGCTGTTACATAACTCAAATAGCCATAAGCCGCCGCATGAGATTTATTAAATCCATATGAGGCAAATTTTTCAATCTTATCAAAAATTGCCATAGCAACCGAAGCGTCAATACCTTTTGCAAGAGCACCTGCACGAAATTTATCTCCTTGGCGACTCATCTCTTCTTTATCTTTTTTTCCCATCGCTCGCCTGAGCACGTCACCTTCACCAAGTGAATATCCCGCAAGTTTTGAGGCAATCTGCATGACCTGCTCTTGATAAACCATGATGCCGTATGTCTCTTGAAGAATATCTTTTAGCCCTTCATGATCGTAGACAATCTCTTCTCTTCCATGCTTTCGTTGAATAAAAGAGGGAATCATCTCCATCGGACCCGGTCTATATAATGCACCGACCGCAATAATCTCCTCAAACTTATCAATTTGAAGCTGTCTTGCCAAGTCTTGCATACCAGAAGATTCTAACTGAAACACCCCTTCTGTTTTCCCCTGATTTAAAAGCGAAAATGTCTTCTGATCATCAAGTGGTAAATTTACCCAATTTAAATCGACCCCTTTGTGCTCTCTGACCGCTTCAACACTTTTTTGAATACAAGTAAGTGTTTTCAATCCCAAAAAGTCGATCTTCAACATTCCTACTTGTTCTACTGGCTTCATTGAATATTGGGTCACAAAAATATCATTATCTTTGGCCATACAAACAGGTATGTGATTTGTTAAAGGATCCTCGCAAATGATCAGACCTGCAGCATGGATTCCTGTATTACGAATCGATCCTTCTACTTTTTGCCCTAGATCTAATAGCCTTTTTACCTCTTCATCTTCTGTATACTGCCTCTTTAAATCTGGATCGACTTCTAGTGCCTTTGCTATTGTAATTCCAAGATCTTCCGGTATAAGTTTTGCAATAGCATTCACTTTTGCAAGCGGGATACTTAAAACTCTTCCTACATCTCGGACAGCCATTTTGGCTTTCATCGTACCAAATGTAATAATCTGCGCAACTTTCTGTTTCCCATACCGCGCAATTGTATAATCAATAACTTCCGAACGTCTCTCCATGCAGATATCGACGTCAATATCGGGATAGGAAATCCTTTCCGGGTTAATAAACCTTTCAAAAAACAGGTGAAATCGTAAAGGTTCAATATCTGTAATTCCAATCAAAAACAAAATAATTGATCCCGCTCCTGAACCGCGCCCAGGACCCATAGGAATATTCTGACTTTTTGCCCAAGCGATAAAATCATGAACAATTAAAAGGTAGTCGCCCATTCCCTTTGAAATAATAATTTCTAATTCATAGCTGAGCCTGTCCCTAACAACTGTCATTGGATCTTTACCGGGATACTTTTCTCCAACTTTTGCAAGAACTGTCTCTGTATACCTTTTTGGAATTCCTTTTTCACAAAGTTCCCTCAAATAATTTTCAGCGCCAGCTAATCGTTCATCTTTTGAATACTCTTTTCCTTCAAGTTCAGGCGGAACAAATACCGGATAAAATCTTTGACTAAAATCGAACTCAAACTTACAACGCTCAGCTATGATTGCAGTGTTAGAAACAATCTCAGGATGATCTGAAAAAAGCTCAGACATTTGTTGTGGCGATTTAAAATAGAGCTCATATGAGTATGCAGTCTGCCGTTTTGGATTTAATACTCGATTTTTAGGATTACCAAAACTATCGCGCTCCCAAATTTCACAAGGCTCTCCCGAGCTAATATTCATTAAAACTTCGTGCGCGCGCCAGTCTTCATTCTCTAAATATCTTGTATCATTTGTGGCAACAGTGAGAATCCCTTTCTCTTTTCCAAGATCGATAAGAGTAGAAATAATTTTTTCTTGCTTTTCTGTAACATCTTTAAATTTTTGATAAAGCCAGCTCTCTTGATCAACATTATACTTTTGAAGATTCTCATCACTCATTCTATGTCTTGAAACTTCAAATGAGAACTTCTCCCCAAAAATCAGTAAAAATTCATCAACACTCTCTCTTAATGCAGGAATATCGCATGCTGCTGCAAATCCGCCAATCCTCCCATAGAATGGTCCGGACAGACATGTAAGCCCTTCTGAATACTCTTTTAAAAGCTTCATATCTATTCGAGGAAAATAATAAAAGCCATCTGTGAACGCAAGTGATGAGAGCTTACAAAGGTTTTGATACCCCTTTGCATTTTCTGCAAGCAAGATGACAGGATATCCTGCTGCATGCCCCGGAAGCTTTTTTTTCTCACGAAAATCTGTGGGTGAAACCATTATCTCAATGCCGACAATAGGCTTTATCCCTTTGTATTTAACTGTTTTATAAAATTCAACAGCGCCATACATATTACAAAAATCAGTTAATGCAACAGCCGGAAGTTCAAATTCTTTAGCTTTTGAAGCTATACTTTCAATCGATAGCGTTGAGTCCAATATAGAATATTGAGAATGAACATGAAGTGGAACAAATGTCAACTCTACCCCGCGTCAGGCTCTAAAGCACTATCTTTTACTTCTTGATCCAATTCTTCTTGTACTCGAGATTTGATTGACCAAACCGGAAGTAATAGAAGTACCATAAGCGCAGAGCATACACCTAAAACTGTAAAAAATACACCCCATCCATATTCTTGGGTAATTTTGCCAAAAGGAAATCCTGCAGTCGCAGCACCGGCATAACCAAACCAACCAATAAATCCAATCGCAGTACCTGCCGCCTTTTTATGCGAAAGTTCAGCTGCTGCAACACCTACTAACATTTGAGGTCCAAAAATAAAAAATCCTATTGAAAACATGGCAATAGAGGCAAATAAAACACCCCCATTTGGAATATACCAAAGCCCGATTACACTTAAAATAACAAAAACTCCAAAAATAGCATTAATCGGTCCTCGCCTTCCTTGAAATAGCTTATCTGACAACCATCCCGAAGCTAAACATCCAAAAAATCCGCCCACCTCAAAACTTACGATACAAGAACCTGCAGCTAATAGAGAAAATTGTTTCTGCTCAAATAGATACAACTGACCCCAATCATTAATCACAGTCCTAATGATATAGACAAAAAAGTAAGCAAGTGCAAGTATCCAAATAAATCGATTTTTTAAAACATATTTAAAGAGCATCTCCTTTTGAGTGAGCTCTCTTTCTAATTGATTTTTTTGTCCGGGGACGACTTCTCCACGGAAGGTCTCGATTGTGGGGAGACCTAGAGACTGGGGTGTATCACGAAGTCGATTGATTAAAAAGAATCCTACTAGTATGCAAAGAACACCCGGAATAACCATCGCCATTCGCCACCCCCAAAATTGAGCAACACAAGCGACTAAAATTGGAATTATAGCCCCTCCCACATTGTGAGAAGTGCTCGCTATTCCCCACCAAGTACCCCTCTCTGACTGTGAATACCAATGAGTTAACAGCCTAGCGCATGGGGGCCAACCCCAACCTTGAAACCATCCATTTAAGCCCCAGAAAATGGCAAAAAACATGATGCTCGAAGTCATTCCAAAAAAGATATTGAACACACCCGTCAAAATGAGCCCAATAGACATAAAATATCTAGGATTAGAACGATCCGACATCATCCCACTAACGAATTTACTTAAGCCGTACGAAATGTAAAGAACACTACCTAAAATACCTAAATCAGCTTTTGTGAAGCCCATCTCCATAATCATGGCCGGCATTGCAAAAGTAAAGCTTTTCCTAGTGATATAAAAGAAGGCATATCCGATGTACATCGAATAAAAGATCCTCATCCTCCAGTACTTATAGC
>CAMBTZ010000067.1 GCA_945870925.1 Chlamydia trachomatis
AAAGACAAGCATTCATGAAGTAGTTTGTGATTATTTGGCAGTTGGAATCGACCCTAGAAAAAGCCATATTTTTATTCAATCATGCATTCATGAATTACCAGAACTTGCCATGTTCTATATGAATCTTGTGACAATACAACATTTAGGCCACAATCCGACAGTGAAAGCAGAGTGTAAAATGCGCGGATTCAATGAAGGCGTGCCTGCAGGATTTTATCTCTATCCTATTTATCAAGTTGCAGATATTACAGCTTTTAAGGCCGATCTTGTCCCTGTTGGTTTAGATCAGGCTCCAATGCTTGAGTTAACAAGAGATATCGTTCGTAAATTCAATACGATCTATAAAAAAGAAGTGCTTATCTCACCTGAGGCCATTTACCCAAATTTAAAGGGCGCGCTTCCTGGAATTGATGGGCATAAAATGTCTAAATCACTAGGAAATGCCATATCTCTTGGTGATGAGCCCGATGTTATTCTAAAGAAAATAAAAAAACTTCAAAGCGATTCAAACAGAAAATCAGCAACAGATTCCGGAGATCCCGAAAAAGCAATTGCATTTTCTTACCTAGACGTTTTTGACCCGGAAACACCCTTTGTTGAAGAGTTAAAAGAGCGCTACAGACGTGGAGCAGTCACGGATAAAGAGGTAAAAGATCGCCTCATTGACGTCCTAGACACATTTCTTACTCCAATCAGAGAAAAACGAAAAATGTATCACTCCGATAGACAAGGAGTTCTTGATATACTAAAAGAGGGTACTCAAATCGCAAAACAAAAAGCTAGCAAAACTCTTCTTGAAGTACGTTCCGCAATGGGCATCAACTACCCAAACTTCTAAATTCATTAATAGAGGATTTTGATGGTGCGGTACTTGAGAGAGGGCGCCTCAACTTTCCTATGGAAGGCCTTTTTTAATTTGAGTAAAAGGATCAAATTGAGAAGGGGATTGCCATTTGTTTTTCTAAATGTTTTTTTCATATTGCAATTTTAGCTTATTTGTTAGTTATTCATAATTTTCTTACCGTTAACCGAATAGAGAAATGACCTAACTGGTTTATTATAGTAGAAAAGGGCAAACTATTTATGGATTTATTTGAGCTTGATTTATTTGTGGATGCTATCAGTAAGTATCTTAAACTGAATCAGCCTTTTACTGTTTTGCAAGGTAAGAAGGGTTTGTCATGGGAGCCTGCATATTCAGTTGAATTGCATAGAGATCTTGAGTCTATCCAAATATTTTCTGATTATTTAATTGCGAATGTAGGTCCGTTAAATTTTAGAGAGCTGCCGGAAGATTATTTTTATAAAATCAGAGCGTTAGTCAGTTTGTTGGATAAATTTATAAAAAACAGAAAAGGAAAATATAACGGTCTTGGAAGTGAAGTTTTCGAGGAAGCGGATCATAAAATTTTTGCCCTTAGATTGGGGGGGAAGATTGATTTTAGAGAGATTCCCGGAATGGATAGAGAGCTTTATAATTTTATAAAAATTAATGAATTGGATCAAAAATTATTTGCTTTAGGAATTCAGCTTAATAAATTGATTGCATTACCTTTTGAGATCGAAGCGAATATGTATGAAGAAATTGAGTGGAATAAGCTAGTAAGAAAAGAGTTGTCTGATTCTATCGGAAGAGTTTATGGATACAGGTTTTTTTATAGTGACCACTTAGTGATGGAGACAAATGGTGATTTGTTACTAACTGAGCAATTTTCACTTTTATATAGAGGGATTTCACTTTATCATCCCATAAAAGCTTTGCATATTGCTGCAATTGATAAAAAAGAGCCATCTGCATGGAAGCATAAGAATCTTTTAGAAGTAATTACATTAAATAAACGGGGTTCTCTTCTTTTGATGCTTCGAAAAGAGGATGGAAATCTTTTTTGTATTGGAGTAAGTAAAGGTAAACTTTCTTCTCCTGTAAATGGCTGTTTTGTGGAATATAAATGTTTATATCAAATGGCGATTACAAAGGAGGAGTTTGCTTTAATATTTAAGATATTAGAGGATGGGAAATTTTACAAAAAAAGTTTTAATGAAAAAGATCTCTTGAGTGTGGTTCAGGAAAGTTTAAAATTAAGTCCTTTACCGGAAAAAATGCTTCTCTCTAAAAATATGTTCTTAGCATATTTATTGCTCCCATATGGAATAGTAAAGTTTTTTTGTGCCCGTAAAAAATATCCATGCTTTGGGTGGAAAGATCTTTTTAAGACGCCTTATAAAATTTCAAGAATGAACAAAAAAAGAGTAATTCGTTGGTTAAAGGAGGCTTCTATTACAAGAAGCGGGGAAGAGAAGTGCTTTGAATAAGTTCGAAATTCTTTTACAAAAACTTTTACGATTCATGGAGGCGAAAAAACCTTTTAAGATTGTAATTTCGGATTCTGGGGAATTAGATTTGATTCTTGATAAAGAGATGGTTGCTAAGGAGAATTGCCGGACTCTTTTTGACTACTTATTAAAAAATAAGGATCTTATATTTTCCAAAAAGTTATCTTTAAAAGAGTTCGATATCATTCGAACTTTGCTTGATAACTGTTATCTATATCGAAAGCAGGTAGATAAACAAGGGGAGTTTGAAAATTTAGTTTTAAGTTTAAGGCTTGGTGGAAATATTCCACCCGAATGGCTAAAAGAAAATCCACTGTTCCGTAAAATTATTAAAGCTAATTACTTGCATCACAGACTGTTTGTTCTTAGGGTAGCTCTTCCATTTGATGAAAAAAAGGGTGCTGCCCTCCCTTTTAAAGAGGGTGATCAAACAAAATGGATCTATTGGAGTGAAATTCAAGAGAATGATTATCATTTTTATTCAAATGAGATCCTGCTTTTTGAAACGGACAATCAATATCGATTGCTTACTAAATATACCTGTCTCTATTTAGGGATCTGTGATTATGATGTTGGTATTGATCCAAAATGGGAACCTTTTCAAAGGGCGGATCCTGCTGAGTGGCAAGGAAAATACATCTTAGAAGTTTGGACAGTTTCTCTCCCCCTTATAAAGCCGCCTATGTTTCAGCGAACCCACGCTTATATAGTATTAAAAGATAATCAAGGAAGTGTTCGATCTGTTGGTCAAGACGTCCTTGTTGATAGGGCTAATTACCGTATTACAGAAATTTTAAATAGAAAACCCGGTTTTGGTAAAATTACAACTCCGGATATTTATACATTCTACCCTACAAATTCAAGAAGATTTTGGAATGTCTCCTTTGAGATCACAAAAGAGGAACACGATCGAATAGTTGCTATTGTTGAAAAAGATAAAATTAATAAAGAGCACTCGATGTCTGTTCTAAAAGGTAATTGCGTTAGCTATGTACTCAAAATCCTTAAAGAAGGTGTTGGTATTGAAATGGATGCTTCAATGCATGGACTTCATATTCTTCTTAAATCAATGCTTCCTAACTCTTGGTATCGAGCATTTTTTGAACAATTTCATGATTGGTACGGAAGTCGTAGTAGTTTTGTGAAAAAAGTCCTTTTTTTCCTCCCTATCGTATATATTCCATCATTTCTTTTAGGAATCGCAGCTCTTTTTACACGGCAAAATAATTACCAAGAAATCAGAGATTTTTCCTTTATCGATCTCATTATCCGACCTTGGAAACTCTCTTGTGAGCACCCGCTTGCGCTTCATCGGAAACTTGATGCTATTCAGGATTTAATTCCTAAACTCAGAGATCTCTATTCAAAAAATTAGTCTTCGTCGTCTTCTTGAATTTCTTGATTAAGAGACTCTTCATCTTCGGCTTCTGTAGTTAAGGCAGGGTTGAAAAATTCTTGAATAAGGATGTAGATAGCGGCTATAATAAAAAGAATAGGGAGAATCACTTCCCATGATACGTCAAGGCCTGCAACTAAAAATGCACCTACAAATATAACAAGAGATAACATAGAATCGTAAGTGTGACCAAGAAGATATTGTCTTAGAGCTAGTGGTAAACCAATTACAAGCATCATGCCGGGCCAAAAGGCTTGCGTCAAAGAGACAATTGCAAGTCCAATTAGAAATAGTGATGAAGCAAGAGTTTTAGCTCTTCTTTGTGAGACTTTCGGGTGTGCCATCTTCTTTTTTCTCCTTTTCATCAGTTGAAAATAAATTTTTTGGTAATGTGTTTAATTTTACAAGAGTCGATTCCGGAAAAAAATGCGATAGAATTTGAGGTGCAGAGTCTCCAATTTTTGCCATTTGATCTGCTGTAAATAGACAGACACCGACTCCGTAGCCTCTTCCATATCCATTGAATTCAACATGATCCCGAATTAGATGAACTGTAAAATCGCTACTTAAAATTCGATTCATCCCAATTTTTCTGCGCAGATCAAACACTGACCATTCAGCAAAAGTTTTGGAATCTGTAAAACGGATGGCATAGACCTTTTTCGAGGTCGGATCTTGAAATAGATCAATTGCCTTAATAGTTTCTAAGCCTGTAAGTTTAACGAGTTCAGCAATTGAAAGGACCGATTTCCACTTGCTCTCTTCACGCATTTTTTGGGCGTAACCAACAAAGACCCCTTCAGGACCCGGTGCTTTTTTTCTAAAAATATTCTCATAACTAGCCGTCCGTCCGCCACTATGTTCAGTCCAAGATGTAGCAAATGGCTTATCGTTATAAGCTAACACAAGATGCTTTGTCGATTGAACGGAGCGCTCAATGTTCGGATTGCTTAATACAGCTGCGTGACTTAAATAGTCAATATCTGTTGCGTGAACATTCCAGTAAGTGTTTGGGGAGTGCAAAATTGTATTATATAAATTTGTCCTGGCAGCAATAGCTACAGCATCGTAGGTGGCGCTTTGATAGTCAGTATTACCGAGCATGGAAGATAGACTTGCTCTGAGCACATCTTCAACATCGACTTCATTTACAATGTGAATGGAAGAATTAATATCATAGACTACTATTGAGCCTTTATACTGAATTCCATCAACTAAAATTGTTGTTTTACTATTTTTAGGAGTGATTTTAATTTGATGGATTCCCGGATACCCTTCGCCCCACTTTAAACCGACGCTATTTGCTTGAAGGTAGTACCGCTTTCCATGAAAACCGGAGCTCAATACCTTTCCATTTTCCGGATTATAAACTCTATATCCGCCCGCTACATCAATTAGCGCTCCCTCAACATTTTCTTTAATAAGAACTTTAATCGTAACACAACCTTCATCATCGATAGCTTCGGGAAGGATTGAATCATCATGAGTTCCAAAAAGGGGGATAAAAAATGTAGCTAAAATCAATAACGCCTTCATACTTCTCCTAATTGGAGGAGATCCTCCATAATCGTTTTAATCTAGCATAAAAACCAATTCAAGCGCTATGATTTCCAAAAAACGGAGAATGCTATGGCCCTGCAGTCAGACAGATGGATAAAAGAGATGTCAGAAAAATATGAAATGATCGAACCATTTGTAGATCATCTTGTAAGAGAGGATAACGGACGAAAAATTATTAGTTATGGACTCTCAAGCTACGGTTACGACCTAAGAGTTGCCAATCAATTTAAGGTCTTCACAAACGTTCACAATGTAGTCGTTGATCCTAAAGGATTTACTGATAATGAATTTATTAATATAGAAGCTGACACTTGCATCATACCTCCCAATTCATTTGCTCTAGCAGTCAGTGTCGAATACTTCCGAATCCCACGAAGCGTCCTCACACTCTGTGTTGGAAAATCAACCTACGCCAGATGCGGCATCATCGTCAACGTCACCCCCTTCGAACCTGAATGGGAAGGCTTTGTCACTCTAGAAATCTCCAATACAACCCCTCTACCAGCCCGAATCTATGCAAACGAAGGGCTTGCGCAAGTCCTTTTCTTTAAAGGCGAAGAAGAGTGTATGACCTCATATAAAGAGCGACAAGGAAAATATATGCATCAAGTCGGCATCACCGTCCCCCGCATGTAAACAAGCAAATAAAAAAGCCCCCTATTATTAATAATAAGGGGCTCTAACTCTAAGGCTATAAAACTCTAGGTTTTTGTGGGATTAAATTAAATGTTATCGTGTTAGTTGAGGTATCAAGCTCCATTTCTATAATAGCATTAGGATTATTTGCTTGTGTTATATCTGTTGGTAGACTATTACTAAAATAGATATTTCCAATCAGGGTACTTTCATCAAAATCTTGGTAGCACGATATAGCATTAACGCAAGATTCTACTTGACCAGTTACAATGTTATCGGCCATGTAAACTGAACAATTATTTATAAGGCCAGCTGCATTCTGAAGAGGCGTTTGGACTGTACAAGTTTCTGGGTTTTCACAGCCACCAAAGTTTGGATATATATAAAGTTTAGTATTATTAATAAAAGTTGTTGTTGGTGGTGTTGTCTGTTTTATATTTTTTTTAGTCATAAAATATTTCCCTTTTTTAAGATTATTTGTTTAATTTAAAAGATTAAAAGCTTGATTTGACGGTAGTAGATTTTGTCTGGGAGAGCCATGCTTGCAACTTTGGTCCAATTGGATTTGTCGAGATCTAGGAGGTTGAGTCCTTTTAGATGATTATAGGTTCTTCGGACCGGTTCATGAAGAGGAGTCTCTTCAAAATTAGTCTGTTCCTTTAATGGGGAGAGTTCTCTGCTAAGTCCTCGCTGAAGTTTTTCCATAGCTACAAAATGCTCTTCAAAGCGATCCTTTGTATCTTCTTCTGTTACGGAAAATGCGAGCATTGCATTGAGATCATCATACATCTCTTCAAAATGAGTCATCAATTGAAAAACCAGAAATCTGATTCTATTCTCAGGACTATCTTTTTTAAGAAAATGTTCTTTCATCCATTTATATTAGCATCCAATATTGTAATTCATAAATTATTGATTATGTGTAAGAGAAAATAAAGTTTGCGATTTAAAAAAAGAATTTGATAGGGTGCGAATTACTCGTTTAAATTTGGGAAAAAGATGGGCATGATGGTAGAAAAAGTATTTAGAGATCTTTTTGTGGGTGAGATTAGCGAGATTGAAGCTGTGAAGAGGCTTCATCATGTTTGTAATGCAAAGGGGTTAAATCCTTCTGTTGAATTCCCAATTACAATGTTATTGCTTACAGAAAATGGTCAAGAAAGATTAAAGTTATATGAAGAATTTATAATGGAATCTAATTGGTTGCTTGCAAAAGTTTCAGCTCACCAAATCACGATTGCAGGTGCGGTTGCTACTTTTATTAAAGGAATAGAAGATACTACAAAACAGATGTTGATGAGAAATAGTTAAGTAACTTAAACTCGCTCTAGTGAGGTTTGATATGCAGCCATTTATGAAGATGAAAAAAAAGATAGGGATGACGGAGTCGACACGTCAAGTTCTCAATAAGGCGATCGATTTACTTCATAGATTATCTAATAAAAAACTTTCTGAGGAAGCTTCAAGGCGAGAATTGAGCA
>CAMBTZ010000068.1 GCA_945870925.1 Chlamydia trachomatis
CCCAGCTCATGAAAGAGCACTGACACAAAAATAATACCGACCCAAACTAGTGTCCATAAAAAATCGTACGAATTTAAATAACCTATTAGCGCAGCAGTCAAAAAGAATGCCGGCGAAATTTTTAGTGGTATACGTCTCATTTTAGTGCTTCCTGGATTGCTTTTCCCATGTCTGCAGGAGAAAGCGCAACGTTTGCCCCTGCTTTTTGTAAAGCGTCTATTTTATCCTTTGCACCTCCTTTTCCACCAGAAATAATTGCACCTGCATGCCCCATACGTTTTCCTGAAGGCGCTGTCTGCCCCGCTATAAAAGCCGCCACAGGTTTTTTTGAATTCAATTTAATCCATTCTGCAGCCTCTTCTTCTGCCGATCCTCCAATCTCTCCTATTAAAAGAATCCCTTTAGTCTCCGGATCTTTTTCAAACTCAATTAAAAGATCGATAAAGTTTGTGCCATTTGTCGGATCGCCCCCAATACCTACACATGTTGTCTGACCTAAACCAAGCTTAGTTGTCTGCCAAACTGCTTCATATGTCAGCGTACCTGATCTAGAGATGATCCCTATTTTACCGGGTTTGTGGATATAGCCGGGCATGATCCCTATCTTACACTGCCCTGGCGTAATAATTCCCGGACAATTAGGGCCGATTAGTCGCGATTTACTCCTCTTCATAACTTGCTTAACTTTAAGCATATCAAATAAAGGTATTCCTTCGGTGATACAGATAATTAGAGCTATACCTGCTTCCTCTGCTTCTAATATTGCATCCGCTGCAAATTTGGGAGGTACAAAAATCATTGTTGCATCAGGTTTTACCGCATCAACAGACTCTTTCACCGAATTAAAAATCGGTAATCCAAGCTCTGTCTCCATCCCACCCTTTCCAGGAGTCACACCACCTACAACTAATGTTCCATACTCATAACATTGCTCTGTGTGAAAACTACCGGCACTTCCCGTTATTCCCTGACAAATTAACTTCGTATTCTTATTTACTAGTATTGGCATGCGCGACCACCTTTTTAGCTGCATCTGTTAAATCATCGGCTGCAATAATTTTAAGTCCCGATTGTCTTAATAGCTCTTTTCCTTGCTCTACATTAGTCCCTTCTAGACGAACGACAAGCGGCACTTTAATGTGAAGCTCCTTTGCTGCCGAAATAATACCTTCAGCAATAACATCACATCTCATAATCCCACCAAATATATTGACTAGGATTGCCTTAACATTCGGATCACTCAAAATAATCCCAAAGCTTTTTGCGACCTTCTCTTTGTTAGCACCCCCACCAACATCTAAGAAATTTGCAGGCGCCCCACCGTGATACTTAATCAAGTCCATTGTAGCCATCGCCAGACCAGCCCCGTTAACCATGCATCCGATATTTCCATCTAATGCAATATAAGCAAGATCCATCTCATGCGCTACAGCTTCAGCAGGTGTAACTTGACTTGGGTCATACATCGCTTTAATTTCGGGGTGTCTAAAAAGAGCGTTGTCATCTACTGCAAATTTAGCATCAAGAGCCCATAAATGCCCCTCCGGATCCTCTATCAGAGGATTCACCTCTAATATGTCACCATCATTTTCTACAAATGCTTTGCAAAGACTCTTTATCATCCGCTTCCCTTCTTTCGCTGTCATTTCAGTCCAATCCATGAATCTGCAAACATCATCAAGACTCCCCTCATCTATAGTCCCATCTATTTGAAAATGAATCTTTAGAATCTTATGCGGGCTTTTTTCAGCAACCTCCTCAATCTCAGTACCTCCTTCTGGAGACACCATCAAAAGTGGTTTAGCAGCCGCCCGGTCAACAAGCAGTCCTACATAATACTCCTTTGCAATCTCTGCTAATTCTGAAATCATCACCTTATGACAAATAATCCCTTCAGGACCTGTCTGCTTTGTGACAATCTTCATCCCTAACAGATCTTTTGTTTTTTGGATTATCGCTTCACGACTCTTTGCTATTTTCACTCCACCAGCTTTTCCCCTTCCTCCAGCATGAACCTGCACTTTTACAACAGCTTCCGTAACTTCTAAAGAGTCAATAGCTTCCTCAATGTCAGAAACATTTGAAACAACTCTAAAATCCTGACAAGGAATTTGATACTTACTTAAAATATGCTTTGCTTGATACTCATGTACATTCATAATAATTTCCCTCTATTATTGTTATGTGTTACAATCCATCCAAAATTCAAGGTCTAATTTATGTTTTCTATTTTTAAGACTGGTTTTCAGAAGATTAAAAACGCTCTTATTAAATCAGGCTCCTTCCTGAAAAGGGAATTAAAGGCCATATTTTCAGGACCTATTAATGAAGAAAGCTTAGAAAACTTAGAGAAAGTTCTTTATGAAGCCGATCTTGGCTCAAATATAGTCGCAGATTTTATCAAAATCGTTAAACGTTTCCATAAAGAGCACCCAAAAGCAAAACCTGAAGACTTTCTTCAAGAGCTTCAAAGACGATCCCAAGAGCTTTTGGAAGAACCTCCACAGATTATAAGCAACGTACCACCAATTGGTTATTCTAAACTTATTATCATTGTCGGAGTAAATGGTGCCGGAAAAACCACCACTTTAGCAAAGCTTGCAAACCTCTATAAAAATGAAGGGGAAAATGTTCTCATCGCAGCTGGTGACACATTCAGAGCAGCCGCCATAGAACAGCTTGAGCTTTGGAGCGACAAAATCAAAGTCGATCTTGTTAAAACACATAAAGGTGCCGACTCTTCAGGGGTACTCTACGACGCCCTAATGAAAGGAAAAGCTAAAGACTACTCTCTCATCCTTTGCGATACAGCAGGCAGGCTAGAATCTAAAACAGACCTCATGCGAGAACTCGAAAAACTCACTCGAGTCGCTCATAAATTTGACGAAACAGCACCCCACGAAACCTACCTCATAGTCGACGCAAGCCTTGGACAAACCGCCCTAGAACAAGCTCGCATCTTCAATAAATTTACCCCCCTCACAGGAATCATCCTCACCAAAATCGATGGCTCAGCCAAAGGCGGCATAGCCCTCTCCATCTACCTCGAGCTCAAAATCCCCATCAAATTCATCACCTTTGGCGAAAAAATCGACGACATCGCCCCCTTCGACCCTATTTCCTACACAAAAGCCCTCTTTTCCGACTAATTCTATTTACATTTAAGTCGTTTAATACGAAGTAGTTGTATGCAATTTTACCTTCTTGCCTCTGTACTTAAAATTATTATTATGTTATAATTATATATATCACATATTTAATATATGAGGTAATTATGACAACCTTTGTTCCTGCTATATACACACATGATACTGTCTACGCCCTAGCTGCATACAATAGTGAAAAAGAGCAAGACCCATCTTCACGTATCCGTTTAATTAGAAATAAAGATTATCCAAATGAACTTATAGCTACGCACGTTTCAAAATTGCAAATTATTTGGGATAATTTTTTGTGTGCGTGCAAATGGCGAACTGAACGCAAATATGATACATCATGTTTTGCACAAATTATTCAAAACAAAAGCGTTGCTTTTGCTACAGACAACCGTCACAGACTCTTAATGCAAGCCCGTAGAGGTCTTGAAAAGCTATCCTTAGCACTTAATAACGGTAAGCATGATAATGAAAGATCCTCCCTGAAATTCGCCATTCAAGCAATTTCTGCTACACCACCAATTCCTTTCCAAACAACCCTTCGCGCAAAATCTTCCCTAAAGCATGTTAGAGGAGATGATTCACCTAAATGTGAAAGGAGAGGCCATTTCGGAACCAATATTGTATTTCCTGTTGAAGAGCGAAAAAATCCTAAAAAATTAATAGTTCCTGGCCCGATCGTACCAATTCAACCTAAGAAACCGATATCCCCCACAATATCAGACTTCTGTAATTCAATTCAACAACGAGGGGTCAGGAATTCCTCCACATACGCTACAATGGTTCATACTATTGAGCAACTAACAAATGAACTCGAATTGTTCAAAAAGAAGAATTCGTCCACTAAAGAGACTACTTCCCATAAGCAAATTGTTACCGCTTATGAAACAACAATTACTCGGCTTGAAAACAAACGTAATCAAGCATCTAGAAAGGCATCCCAATATGGGCAAAGCCGTGTTGAACAAGGTTAATTACATTCGCAGAAATATTCACCGGTCTGTTATGGTTGTAGTTGATGCAGCAAATTCTTCAAGACCTTAAAACCTACATGATTGAAAACTACGGAGATAGGAAGGATTTTCTTATGCTTCAAGACGTGGCTTTTTCACTGCCCGCGATGAGAAAGAAAGAGATTATTGTAGTTAAGCCTGTTGCAAAAAAACCTGAGCCAATTAAAAAAGAAATTATCGATACTGAAGAGCTAGAGGAAGAACCCGCCCCCCATTCATTTATTGCTGATAAGCCAAAAGCTGAAGCCTTCTCAATTGATAATGAAATGCAGACACTTTATAAGAAAATTGCTCCTCAAATGAAGCTCTTCAATAATCCGCTCAAAGATGATGTAGCAAAACAGATTCGAATGGCCTCGAATAAAAGATCTGATCTTCCTGAAATTCCAATACTTTTTGACCATTCAATTCAGGAACATCTTGATTTCCTGACTAATTTAGCAAAGGCAATTAATGCCTCTTTTGGCAAATCTTCAGTAGTCAATATCCATGAATTTGAAGAAAAAAATCTCTGGAAGCCTCTGCTAACAAATTCACAAATTCGTCTCATAATTATCCCCTCCTCTCTTTTAAAACATTCTCCTAATTTACACATGCTTTCTAAAGAATATCCCGGCAGACTCCTTAAATCAGTTGAAAAAATCCCGCTTCTTGCCCTCTCTGACATTAGCGACTCCCCCATTCGTAAAAAAGAGATCTGGAGCACACTTACCCGCTTTTTTACAGCGAAAAAATCCTAATTTTTCTCTAATAGGCTTTTAAACAGCTGAATGCCTTTCTCTAAACGCCCTAATTCGAGCCTTATGATTTTCCAAAACACAAACTCGAGAATCATCATAAAGAGTTCTATTTCTATCTTTAATAAAATTAAGCATATCCGTTAATTGCCCTTCTGCAACTTGCAATCGAAATACTGTCACGCAGAGCGTAGCGCAGTGACTTCTTTTCGCCTTGAAATTCTCCGAAATAATTCTCAATTCAGCCGTTAAGCTCTCTTGTTTTTCAGCTTCATCGCTAAGCTGTTTTAATAAAACCTTCTCTTCTTTGGCAATAACTTCTCTTGCTGTTTGTAACTCCATCTCTTTATGCAAATAGAATTCATGTAGGTCTGAGGTAGAATTCATAGCAGCAAGAACGCCTTGAAGTCCGGCCTGCGTCCTTTCTAGTCTATCAATATGAGATGTGTACACATCCATAACTTTATTTGTTGCTTCTAAAAGAGATCCGAATTTAGTTTCAATTAATTCTAACCTGCCGGCACCTGCAGCAAGAGCTGCAACTTCAGAATCAAATTTTTTTGCATGTTTTTGTATCGATTGCTCAAAAGATCCAAGAAGCTGTTCGTATTTTGTAACCGCCCCCATAAGCTTGTTATTTTCATCCTGAAATTGCAAAAGTGTCGACTGAAGCGATTGTATTTGGACTACCTGTTGATCGTTTAATTCCTTAGCAGTTAATAATGAGACTGACAAACTTCTTGCTATCGGATCAAGCTCGTCAATTTTAGCTGCTAACGCGAGGTTATTTCGAGCAAAAATAGTATTTTGTTTTTCATATCCACCAAGTTCGATGTTGCGTTGTAAGGAGTAAGCATTTTGAGAGCAAACAATTATTAGAACAACACAAAATGCATAGGTTTCTGTTGTTAGTGGAGCTAAATGAAGCGACATCAATATGATAGCTGCAAGAGCGCTGACTGCAATTGCAACCGAGACAACTTGACTTGCTCTAGAAAACTTATCGTCACTGAAACAACTGCAACATTTTTTTTTAACAGCAACTAGAGGTCCTTCCATTATTCCTGAAATAACAAGATCTGATGGCTTAGGCACTAGATTTACTACAGTATCCACTTACACCCCCTTAAAACTATCTTTAAAGAATCTTAATAGCATTAATCTATTATAGCAAATACTTTTTGGTTGTGATATCCTCTATAAAATGAACTTATTTGCTAAAGTTGTTCTCGATCAAGCAATTGACAGGCCACTGGATTATGCTATCCCTACTCATTTGCTTGAAATTGCAAAACCGGGCCACAGAGTGCTTGTCCCTGTGCGCAATAGTCCAAGAAAAGGGACAATTATATCTATTGAAAAAACATCTCTATTTTCTAATGTTAAAGAGCTTCACGAAGTACTTTCCGATCAAAATTTGTTAACCCCTGATTTACTCGAGCTTGCTGACTGGATCTCTCGTTATTATGCAGCTCCTTTAAGTAAAGTTCTCCTTTCAATCCTCCCATCAAGTGTCCGAAAAGATGTAAAAGAAAAGACTCAAGTCGTTATTCAAAAAGCGATCTCAGGCCCGAAACTTATTGAATATACGGATGAAATTCGGATCAAATTTCAAAAACAGGCAGCTGTACTTGATGTAATTTTACGCCATCCAAAAGGGCTCTTTCTTTCGGAACTTCTAGAGATAGAGGGGATCACTCAGTCGCCTATTGATTCCCTTATTAAAAAAGGGATTTTAGAAAAAGAACTTGTTGTAGTCGATAGAACCCCTATTCACGATGATGAATACCTTCCATCCAAACCAAAAGTTCTAACGGGCGAGCAAGCAAGCGCTCTTTCAAGTATCTGCCAAAGTATTGATAGCGGCGCTTTTAAAACACACCTTATCCATGGAATTACGGGGAGCGGAAAGACAGAAGTCTACCTTCAAGCAATTGACCACACTCTAAGTCTTGGCAAACAGGTAATTCTCCTTGTCCCAGAAATTGCACTCACAAGACAGACTATCGAAAGATTAAAAAGTAGATTTCAAAGACAAATTGCTGTCATTCATTACAGATTGAGTGATGGAGAGAGATTTGATACATGGCACCATCTTCGAAAAGGGGAAATTCAAATCGCAATCGGTGCAAGATCAGCTATTTTTAGCCCACTTCCAAACATTGGTCTAATTATTGTCGATGAAGAACATGAAAGCTCCTACAAACAATATGAGGAGGCCCCTTGTTATCATGCGCGCGATGTGGCAATTGTTAGGGGCAAACTAACAAATGCGACTGTTATATTAGGAAGCGCAACACCTTGCCTTGAAACCTACCACAATGCAAAAACAGGAAAATATATTCTTCATGAATTAACAACTCGACCGAGCGGACAAAGACCAACTGTGCATATCGTCAATATGCAAAATGAAAAAGCTCTCCTTTCAGACATTCTTCTTACTAAAATCCGAGAAAATTTTGAATCT
>CAMBTZ010000069.1 GCA_945870925.1 Chlamydia trachomatis
CATCGATAAATTCTACAGGAATTTTTGTTTCGGATTCTAAAAATGCGGCAAATTTCCTCACCTCTAAAGACATCTCGCTCTCTTTTCCTGATAAGTGAAGGGGAAGGCCGATTACAAACTTCTTTATATCTTTTTGATCTTTAAGTAAATGCAATAGATTAAGTAGAGTTTGGTCATTTTTATGGACGCGTTCTACTCTACCAATCGGCATAGCAAAAGAGAGGAGCGAATTAGAGATGGCTACTCCAATTCGCTTCATACCAAAATCAATTCCTACTATCTTCATAGTTAAGTGCTGCTGCAATGAAACCTTTAAATAGAGGGTGAGGTGATAGGGGTTTAGATTTAAATTCCGGGTGAAATTGGACACCGATCATCCAGGGATGATCTCGGATCTCCATTATTTCACAGAGGTTACCCTCTTTCCAGCTACCTACAATTTTTAAGCCATTTTTTTCGCACTGTTCTTTATAGCGATTATTAAATTCATATCTATGACGGTGTCTTTCAGATATCTCTTCTTTTTGATAACATTTAAACGATAGTGATTTAGGATCGATTGAGCAAGGGTAAGCACCGAGGCGCATGCTTCCGCCAAGATTCGTATTATTAATCTGTTCTGATAGAAGAGAGATAATATTGTCCGGGGTTTCTAAATCAACTTCCGTTGAATGGGCTCTTTCAAGTTTTAGTACATTTCGAGCAAATTCCACACACATAATTTGCATTCCAAGACAGATCCCAAAATAAGGGATCTTAGTTTCTCTAGCAAATTTTGCTGCTAAAATTTTACCTGACCAGCCTCTACCTCCAAAGCCGCCGGGAACTAAAATTCCTGAGCAACCAACAAGTTTTTCACGAAGATCAGCTTCCGTTTCGATTTTGTCGGATTCAATGCATCTAATTTCAACTAAAGTATTATTAGCGATTCCGCCATGTTTTAATGCCTCAAATACTGACTTGTAAGCATCTTGGTGCTGTAAGTATTTACCAACAATAGCAATTGTGACCGATTTTTTGGTTGCAATTAGCGTCTTAATCATCTCTTCCCAGTAAGAAAGATTGGCATTTTTCTCCGGGAGATCTAAACGTTTTGAAATTGAATTTTCAATTCCGGCATTTTGGAGAAGAAGGGGAACTTCGTAAATTGAGTTTTTAACATCAATCAGGTCAATTACGCCGTGGAGAGGTACGTTGCAAAAAAGAGAGATTTTAGCTTTAATCTCTTCTTCAAGAGGCTCCTTACAGCGACATAAAATCATATCTGGAAAAATCCCGCTCTGCTGAAGTTTCTGAACGGAATGCTGAGTCGGTTTTGTTTTCACTTCGCCTGCTGTCTCAATATAAGGCACATAGGTAAGATGAATGTTAAGAGTGTCCTTTAGGTTTTCATGTCTAAACTGACGAATCGCTTCTAAAAAGGGTTGCGATTCAATGTCACCGACCGTTCCACCAATTTCAACGATTGTCACATCAATGCCATCGACTTGTTTTGAGCATTCAACAATTCGTTTCCGTATTTCATCGGTTATATGAGGAATAACTTGAACGGTTTTTCCTAAATAATCACCCTTCCTTTCCCTTCTAAGTACTTCATAGTAAATCTGGCCCGAAGTTGCATTGGAGGCTTTTGAAAGAGGAGAGTTTGAGAATCTATAATAATGACCTAAATCAAGATCGGTTTCGGCTCCATCATCGGTTACGTAAACTTCGCCATGTTGGAACGGGTTCATCGTTCCAGGATCGACATTTAAATAGGGGTCAAGTTTCATTAAAGCAACTTTTAACCCTCTAGCTTCCAATAGAAAAGCTATAGAAGCTGAAGCAATCCCTTTCCCTAGAGAAGAGAGGACGCCCCCTGTTATAAAGATAAATTTTTTACTCATGCCTAGAGATTATAACACTCCTTAAAAAAGTAGGGAAGTTTAAAAAGAGAAATGTTATAAATTAGTTTATATGAGGACATTCGAAGAGATTAGAAGGAAAGAGAAGATTCGCGTTTTGCCTGAATTTGAGCAAATTGCGCATGGGAAAATGCTTCGCGTTGGTGTGCTGTTTTCTGGAGGTCCAGCTTCTGGTGGAAGTAATGTAGTTTCAGGTATTTACGATGCGTTAAAGCAGCTGAATCCTAATTCGGAACTTATTGGATTTCTTGGGGGACCCTCAGGCATATTAGATGAAAATTTTAGACTTCTTAGTCAAAATGAAATTGATAAGGTCCGTAATTTAGGTGGGTTTGATCTCCTTGGTACAGGGCGGACAAAAATTGAAACAAGTGAGCAATTTGAAAAAGCTGCACAAGTGATTCAAAAAATTAATTTAGATGGGCTTGTGATTATTGGAGGCGATGATTCAAATACAAATGCCTATTTTTTACACGACTATCTTTTAAATAGTGGGGTAAAATGCTCTGTGATCGGGGTGCCCAAAACAATTGATGGAGACTTAAAATCAAAAGATGTTGAAATATCGTTTGGTTTTGATACTGCCTGTAAAGTTTATAGCGAAATGATTGGGAATATCTGTATTGACGCAAGATCGTCTTTAAAATATTGGCATTTCATCAAATTAATGGGGAGAACAGCTTCTCACGTAACCCTTGAATGCGCCCTTCAAACCTGCCCAAATATAGCCTTAATAGGTGAGGAAATTGCAAAAGAGAAGACAACATTAAAGCAAATTGTTTCTAATATCGCTGACACTGTAGATGAAAGATCAAGAGATGGAAAAAATTACGGGGTTGTCCTTATTCCGGAAGGCCTTATTGAATTTATACCTGAGGTTTCAAATGAAATCCCAAAAGAGCTTCTTGAAGATAAAGATAGTCATGGCAATATTCAAGTCTCTAAAATTGAAACAGAAAAGCTCTTAAGTAAAATGGTTCAAGAGGAATTAACTAAAAGAAAAAGTGGTGCTAAATTCAATCCCACATACCATTTTTTTGGCTATGAAGGAAGATGTTCCTTTCCTTCCGAATTCGACGCTACATACTGTTATAACCTCGGAATCAACGCTGCTCTTCTAATTAGAGATAAAAAAAGCGGCGTCATGGCAGCTATAAAAAATGTCGTAAAAGATCTAATGTATTGGAAACCAATATCAGTAAACCTGAAAGAAATTCTTGTAGAAGAGATGAGGCATGGTAAACTTAAAAAAGTAATCGCGAAAGCACTCGTCGATTTACAAGGCCCTGTCTTTAAAGCTTTCCTTATCCAAAGAGAACAGAACAGACTAGAAGACAATTACAAGCGTCCCGGCCCTATGCAATTTAGTGGCCCTTTAAAAGACCTCACCACAATTACCTTATCTTTAGAACATAATTATTAGTCGCATATTGTTTATAATGTGATTATTAATTATAGGAATTGAAAAATTGTGATTTTATTTGTGAATAATCTTCTAAATCTTGCTAATCGTGTATGGGAGCGGGTTATGATCAAGAGAAGATACACAAATCCATATATTGGAAACATTCGAAGAAGCCCTTGGCACTTTCTTAGGTGGCAGTGGGGTCATTATGATGATGTATTACCAATTGTTGCTCCACCGGAAGATTTTTCCTATCCTATTCCAAATGTGGAGTTAAAAGCCGATGAACCAAAAGTTGTCTGGGTAAATCACTCTACATTTATGGTTGAAATAGATGGGGTTAGAATTTTGACTGATCCGATTTGGGCAAAGAGGTGTTCTCCACTCTCATTTTTTGGCCCTAAGAGAAGGCATGAGCCTAGTATTTCAATTGATAAGCTACCTGAAATTGATGCAGTTCTTATTAGTCATAATCACTATGATCACTTGGATGTAACAACTGTAAAAGCATTACACAAACGGTTTCCTCAAATTAAGTGGTTTGTTCCAGCTGGTGTAGCTAAGTGGTTTGAGATTAGAGGTATTCGAAATGTAAAAGAATTGAGATGGTGGGAAGAGACTTTTTTACATATTCCGAGTAAAATGGTGAAACTTTGGATCTCTGCTGTCCCGGCTCAGCATCATTCGGGTAGGGGTTTGTTTGATGCAAATCAATCACTATGGATGGGTTTTGTAGTTAAAGCTCTTCGAGACCAAAAAGATAGTAAATCATTCTATTTTGTTGGGGATACAGCCTACAATAAGTACGACTTTAAAAAAATTGTAGAGATTTTCCCCAAAATTGATCTATGTCTTTGCCCAATAGGAACATATACTCCGTCAAGATTCATGCGTACTGTTCACTCAAGTCCCGAAGACGCTGTTCTTATTCATCAAGATGTTAAATCAGCTTTAAGTATAGGTATGCATTGGAAGACCTTTAAATTATCAGATGAAGGATTGCTAAGACCTCCATATGACTTGTATTTAGCAATGAAAAAGTATAATCTAACTCTAGAGAAATTTCTCCCTCTGGAGCCCGGCGTTGAAATTAATTGGTAGTCTATTAAATATTCTGTATTTTTTTCATAATCCTTATCGTGTTTCTAGGAAGTTTTTAGAAAAAAGAGGGGACGAGGATGTTTATCAATACGGAGAAACACCTTTAAAAACTATTCATAAACTCTGTCTTGAAGCGGGGGTCGCAAATGATGATCATCTCTTTGAGCTTGGTGCCGGCCGCGGAAAAACTGCATTCTATATTAGGGAAACTTTTGGTTGTGATGTGACTGCAATTGAACAGATCCCCCTATTTGTTAGTAAAGCAAAAAAACTTAATAAGTTTCTTTCACTAGGAGTAACTTTTCTTTGTGAAGATTTTTGCCTTGCAGACCTTTCAAAAGCTACAATCATCTATTTATATGGAACCTGTCTTTCAGATGAGCTTGTTTACAATTTGTGTAAGCAGTTTAAAACGGGTCAGAAAATTATATCCATCAGTTATCCTTTATCTGAGTATGACGCGCAATTTAAGGTTTTGAAAAAAATCGAAGTTACCTATCCTTGGGGACAAACAGATGCGTATATCAATGAAAAATAAAAAACAAGGTTAGTAAAATGAAAATATTTTGGCACAGAAGAGATTTGAGGTTAACTGCCTGTTCTGAATTAAGCACTCTCACACCTATCTATATATTAGATGAAAAACCAACTCCGTGGCTTGAAAAAGCGCTTGAGGATCTAAAAAAGCAATATGCTCAGGTTGGGGTTCAATTTCAAATATTACAGGGGACTCCGGAAAAGGTTTTTCTTAAGCTTAAACCAAAGGCTGTTTACCTGAATATTATTTGGGAACCAAAAGAATTTAATCGAGATAAAGATATCACAGAAGTGCTTAAAAAAAACGGGATTGAAATAAAGACGTTCAATGAAAACTATCTGATTGACCCCCGAGAAATAATGAATAAATCAGGTAAGCCATACGGTGTTTTTACCCCTTTTTGGAATCAAGTCCAAAAAGCATATCACCATAAAAAACCACCTAAAACAAATGATTTTAAAAATACCGAATGCTTAAATCGAACATGGAATCCAACAAGAAGTGGAGCTACTGACTTAATTAAAAAATTTAAAGAGCATTACCTAAGGTATGAAATTGATCGGAATTTTCCTGCAATTGAAGGAACATCAAAAATGTCTCCTTATCTTCACTATGGTCAGATAAGTCCAAGAGAGCTTTATGAACAATTTTCAGATTCGGAGTGCTACATCAGAGAACTTGGTTGGCGAGAATTTGCAAACTACTTCCTCTTTCATTTTCCATATGTCGAGACAGAAAATTGGAATAAAAAATTTGATCATTTTAAATGGCAAGAAGCTCCGTTAGATTTAGAAAGATGGAAAAAGGGATTAACGGGCTATCCAATTGTAGATGCAGGGATGAGAGAGCTTCTCCAAACAGGTTGGATGCATAATAGAGTTCGCATGATCGTTGCTTCATTTCTTACAAAACATCTCCTTATCGACTGGCGCGAAGGAGCTAAATGGTTTATGGAAAACCTTCATGACGCTGACCTAGCAAGCAATTCCATGAATTGGCAATGGGTCGCGGGCTGCGGACCTGACGCTGCCCCTTATTTCCGCATTTTTAATCCAATATTACAGAGTCAGAAATTTGATAAAGACGGCGAGTACATTAAACGGTATATTCCGGAGCTTAATGAGATGGATTCAAAATGGATACACGCGCCTTGGACGGCTCCTATAGAAATTCTTAAAAATATTAACTATCCTGAACCGATTGTTGATCATGCAGATGCTCGCATGAAAGCGCTCGCTCTTTATAAAAATAGTAGTAGAGTTCACTGATTAGATAGCCTCCAAATGAGATGCCAAGAGTGAGGAGTTCTCTAGAGAATTCAGGTGGATAGAAGCGAAAAAATATAAATCCGGCAGCTCCAAGTCCAATTGAAAGGTAGGCTGAGAGTGGGTTGCCTTTGGTTTTAAAGATCGCAGCACAGATGGGGATGAAGAGGCAGCTGATCGAGAGTTCATAGCTTTGGATCAGGAGATCAACAACGTTATCAAAGTAGTAGGAAAAGAAGATTCCTGTTACTCCAATTGCAGCCCCGATAAATTGTGATGATTTAAGTTTTAGGAGTTTGCCGAAGTCATGGGCTATATTGGAGCCAATAGCGTTAATCAGAGAATCGGCAGTTGAGATGATTGCTACGAGGACTGCGGCTCCCATCAATGCTGTGAGGATTGGGTTTGTTGCCTGCATCATGAAGCTCATAAGTACGCTTGATCCTGGAGCGATAATTAATCCAAAAGATTTAGCTAGAATGCCGAACAATACCGGGATTGTACAGATAAACATTGTAAGAAGGGCTGCATAAATGGTTGCCTTTGTAACAATTTTAGGTGATTTTGTAGCAAGGCATCTTTGACCCATATCTTGTTCAATGATCATGAAAAAAAGAGGCATGCAGAGCCAGCCGATTAACTTTGAATATTCGAAGTTAAAAGGTTCTCCTGATATTACAGGAATGATAGGGTGAGTCCAAAAAACATAACCAAGACATCCTAAAAAGACTGCAATGAAGAAGCTAGCCTGAATTAAATCGGTAGCGATAACAGCTTTTAGTCCGCCAAAAGCAGTGTATATGATTACAATTGCCCAAAAGGCTATAAAATAGATTTCATTTCTGATCCCCATTGTTACCATAAACTTGTGTGATGCGATAAATTGAGCTGCTAAAATCATAAAGAGAGAGAGTATTGAAAGGATAGAGGCAAGTTTTCTTAACAGCTTGGATCTGTAGATTATTTCTAAAAGTTCGGCAATGGTAGAAACCTGCATTTCGGCAAGTTTGCGTCCCATTCCAAGACCGAGTAATACAAGACCAATTGAGGCGCCAAGTGGGTAAAAAAGGACTGACCAACCGAATTTATAAGCCTCTTCAGCAGCTCCAAGGACGAGTCCTCCGCCCACTTGAGTTGCTACAAAGGTC
>CAMBTZ010000070.1 GCA_945870925.1 Chlamydia trachomatis
CTTCGCCCGCAGCTGAGATAGAAAGTTTTGCATGTCTGTGTGAAACACTTAAGTCTTGAAATACAATATCTGAGCTAGCGTCTTTTCCAAGTACATATGTTTTGTCAATGCTCATTCCAAATTCGGCCCCTTGATTCGGACCGGAGAGAACTTTAATAAAAAATCTTGCAGGAGAAGTCATTGTAAATGGAAGGGCGCTAGGAGTTTCCGGTTTTTCACTGCGGGCTTCTTCTGAGGCTTCAGGATTTAATTCAGTAAACCTAAAGTAGTTATTTCCAATTTGTATCGTGTCATCTTCGTGTAATTGAAAATTAGATGCGCTCTCTCCATTTACTTTAATTGGATTCACATCACTTAAATTATCAAGAAAGAAAGAATCCTCTTCCAATCGAATCAAACCATGTTTTCTTGAAACCATAGGATCTTCAAGAAGGATTGCTGAAAGATTGGGATCTCTACCAATAACCCATTCAGCTCCTTCTATTAAAGGGATAATAAGACCTACTTGAGGACCATCTTCGCAAACTAAATAACCGACCACTTATTCCCCTTGTTTGTTATGAGGGAGCGCATAAAAAATACATCATTAAACTATATTTGTCTATACCGCTCCTCGCGATTGGTTCTCTAAACGATTTAGTTCAGATTTCCAAAATTCTAAATAGTTTATGAAATCTTCAAGCCTGTCCCTAAAAATTCTATAATTTACTTCATAAGGTATAATTAAGGAGAGTGTCAAGAATTTCTCATCAGGATCAAGAGCAATTACTCCGCCGCCAGTCCCTTGTCCAATAAAATTAGCCTTCATAAGGTAGATAAAAAGAGTCTCTTTATCTACACCTATAATTAAAGGAGAGATGACGCTTTTTAATACAAAGCCAGGGTTAAGTTCTTTAATCCAAACATCAGTCTGATCATTAATCTGTATAAGAAAAGGGCCTAAAAGCCCATTTTCAACTTTGGAAGCCTTAAGATCCAGGTGTTTTTCAAGATCGTGAAAAATGTACTCTAACATAATTGTTATTTATCTCTTGCGCTTAATAATAGAAAGAAAGAAATGTATACCTAGAGGTATTTGAATGGAAGATGAGTTTGACAGATTGATGAGTATCCTTTCCGGTAAGGCCGAAGAGAAAGAGAAGCAAATGGATGAGATTTTTCAAAAATGCACAGATTTTTTTGATAAATACAAATATGTATTAACTGCCGGATCTCTAGAGGAAAAAGAGATTATGCAAAAAAAAATGAATATATTAAGAGAAGTGCTTAAAGATGAGAATGAAAAAGCTCAGGCTAAGCTTGGAATTTCACATGAAGAGATCCGTGAATTATCGGAAGATCCTAAAAATTTTACAAAAGATCAATGGGAATTTTTACAAAATGCTCAGTCCAAACTATTTCAAGAAAATAAAAGTAAGAATGAGCTTGAATTAAAGGTTAAGAATGATCGTGAAGCGTCGTTAAAACTTAAATCAAAAAAGAAGCCATCAACTAAAAAGTCGGACTGGATGAAATCATGAAAGAAACCAAAAAAAGTGTAAGTTGTGAAGAGTTCTTAAAAATAACACTAGATTGTTATGACGCATTTAGAGATGTAATGAAAACATGCGGGCCTGAAGCTAAAAGAATTGCAATTCAAGGGTTTAATACAATGCAGCAGATAATGAAAGAGCGTGTAGATCTGTTTGAGGAGAAAAATGGAGTTAGTTTTAAGGCGATGGAAGAGGCGTTGATAGCCGCAAATGTGCCCATGTGTGAAGAGTATAAGGAACTAAAAGATAAAATGAAGAAATTTGAGGAAGATGTCAATCCTGTTATTGAGAATTTAGTGCTTGAAAAGGAGAATGCTAAGCCAAAAAAGGCGAGAAAAAGAAAAATGGAAAGTCGTGTAAGGTCAAGAGAATAGGTAAAATTTATATGTATAATTTAGATGAAGCGTTTGATAATTATATGAAAATCTTAGATGAGTGTATAGCAGGTAAGAATGCAGATCTTTGGACACTCTATTTTCAAATCTGGCGTTATCTATATTGCCTGAATCAAAGCATTGAGGAGTGTAGTAGATTAGAGGATAAGATTGCTATTCTTACTCAATTTGCTAAAAAAGATAAAGAGCTTGCTCAATTTCAAGCGGCCTGCTCTTCTCTTAATAAAAGGGTTACAGGAGAGGTTGGTGCCAGTGACGATTTTTTATTGCCGCCCCATATCGAGAATATAAAAGAGCTCTATTTAAATGAGAATAGAAGGCTTAATAAGTTAATAAAGGATATTGCTAATCAAACTCCTTCATTAGGCAAGATGGTACAAAAACGGAGAAAAAGAGTGTCAAAGGAGAAGTGGATTCGGAGTTAATTTAATGTATCTTAATAAATTCTTAATACGTAAATCATTGAATATTAGGTTTGAGCGATCATTAAAGGTAATATTTCACTTGAAATATTAAAGGGATTACTATATAATTAAAGTAAGGAAGAGTACGGTCTCTTCAATGGAGTTATGAATATGTCAACAGGTCCGATTACAGGTAATGATTCGAGTAACTCACAAGGGCCGTATGTTCCTATTAGTGCAATAGGTCAGGACGGTCCGCCTACTTTTGACCCAGGTGCTGTGCAAACTCAAATTATGGGTGTCTTTAGCCAGATGAAGGCTTATATGAGATATCATAGAGGTGAAGAGCTTCCTCCAATTTTTATGACTCAGATCTTTTACTTAGTGGGTCAATATGGTGAAGCAAAAGTAGGGCAAACGACGGAAATACAGGCCAGTTTGAATCCGTTTAATGCTCTATTTACTGATCTTACAACTCAGGTGAATGCAGCTTGTGGATATGTTGGTCCGTCAGCTCAAGATCCTAGTATAAAATACAAGGAAGATCTTACTACAATACTTGAGGATTTGAAAACTTGTGGGGCTTTTACTACAGGGATGTTGAGCTCATTAGCTCCTGATCTTTCGGCTGTAGCTACTACATTGCTTGGATATGTGAATAGTGCGAGTGGAAATGGATCTGGTTATTTAGAGAATCTTTGGAAAGAGATGACTGGATCTGGGTCACCAACAGCTGCTAATTATATTTCGGGTAATCCAAGTGTAATGACACCGATTCAAACACAAATAGCTCAAGGTTCTCAATTAACTACTAGACTTGGAGCTACAGTGTCTACAGTCATATCGACTTATACATCTCTCAATTCTTCTGAAATGGATATGTTGAATAATTGGATGAAGAAATTGAATAGTTTTATTACTTTAATTGAGCAACAAAAAACAGGATTATAGGAGGTTTTATGCCAGCTATTTTTACAGGTAATAATTCGGTTGATCAAGGTAATGTTTATCTTTATGTTATGGAGACAGCGGTTGATACTACTGATAATCTAAGTGAAATGCAATCTAGCCAATCTAATTTAGGGCAGACACTTTCTGACGCTGGTACTCAGATGACGGATAATGGTAATATAGTGATTACGACCCTAAGTAATGCTATTACAGCATATATTGCTACAGGTAAAGTGGATCAGAATACTTTAACTGGTATGATGACCAACGAAAGTGTATCTAATACTTTAGTTACAAGTCAAAGTAGTGTCAATTCTACTATTCAGCAGGGTGTGAGTGCGACAGCGACAGCTACTGCTCAGACTATATCACAAGCAATTCAGTCTGCTGGTACTACAGTAACTGCTTATAATAATACAGCTAATTTATTATCACAGCCGATGTAATATATTATAATAATAGGAGGTTATTTTATGGTGAATGACATTGAAATGAATTCTTCTTCTCTAACTGCAGCCTTGTTATTTGGTGGTGCGAAAAAAAAATCAGGTGTAGGTTTAGCTGCATCTTTACAAAAACTTGGAGATTTATTGGATATTGTTGAAGTTGAAGTGAAAGGCGCAAAAAGTAAAGCAGGTAGTTCTGCTGATCAAATTATGCATAATTTAAAAGATATGTTGTTGAAAGATCCAAGTAATATTACTTCAGCTTTAAAATTAATTGCTCCACATGTTCAAGGTGTTGGAAAGAAAGTTATTAAAGAGTTAGTTAAACTTACAAAATCTATTGAGAGCTATCATGAAGTTGCAAGTAGATCGGATAAGGATTATGTTGAGAATCAGTTGACACAGTTATTTAATACCAATGTAGGTTCATGTGATTCTGAGCAAAGTGGTCCTTTAATTAGAGCGATGTTAAGTTTGCAAGAGTTTCAAGCTGCAATTTCTAAGATGCAAACTAATGAAGGTGTTTATCAAACGACTATTTCTGGTGCTCAAGTTGGTATAGCTGAAGCTAGCCAAAAAACAATTTCAGCTAACCTTATTAAGGCTCAGGAAGCTGCTAAACGTGCTGCTCACCGTCCTTTTTGGGAGGTGTTAATTGAAGTAGTTGCTTCGGCACTCGGTGTTGTTGCAGCTGCACTTACAGCAGGTATTGGTGGCGCTCTAGTGGCTACTGCTATAGGAGCGTTTATGGCGACTCCTGCTTTTAATGAGAGTGTTGCGGCTCTTGCTGCTATCATACCGGGCCCATTGAGTGAGGTAATTGCTAAGGCTATAGTGATCATTGCGATTACAGTTGTTTCATGTGGTCTTGGAGGAGTATCGACAGCTACTGATGAAACTGCTAATGTGGCAGTTGATGCATCGGTTGATGCATCAGTAAGTTCAGCTACTGAAGATGCAGTTGAGGAAGCTAGTTTTTTTGATAAACTTCATTTTGACCCAAAGATGGGATTAAAGATGGGGGGATTTCAACTGGTTTCAGGTATTACATCAACAGGAATTGTAATGGACCTTGTTACTACATTAAGTCCTAGTTGGGCTAATGATCATCCGTATCTTGTTATGGGGCTTAGCTTTTTGTCTGCGGTTCTAGGTATGGCTGCAACTTATGCTTGTGGGAGTGCTATGTTAGAGAGTGTAGGGACGGGAGAGTCGTTATTAGAGAGATTGCCATCTGCGGCTAAGTGGTTAAAGCCTGTAAGTGAGCTTATGCAAGCTGGACAGGGTGCAACTGAATTGGGATTTGGAATTGAAAGAGCAAATTACATATATCAAGAAGCAGATGCTAATCTTGACGCAGGGAATGCTCAGGCTGGTTTAAATTTGGCTCTTTCTAATATTAGTATGAGTCAAGATTCTTTTGCAGTATGTAATGATTCATCGGGAGCTATTACAAAGGGACTTTCTGAGGCAATGATCGAAGATCAAAAGGCAGCGCCTTCCGAGTGGAATGCTACGGGTTATGTTCTTCAAGGTTAATTGTAATGTAAATTTATATTTATGAATATTAAAAATAGGAGATAAATACATGTCACATTCACAACAAATTAGTAATTCTCAGCAGAGTTCATCACCAATTGGAAGTGATAATGGCCTGGCTATTTTTGGTTCTCTATCGATCTCTTTTGCCGCTTTTATGGCAATGCTTGAAGCTCGCCTAAAGTTAACGACTAGCATGTATGAGCTTTCTTCGCTTAATGCAAAAACTGGAGCATCTGTGAGTATAAGCGGTTATAGCGCGCAGCTTGCTTCTGCTACTTCTAATTCTAAGGCAACTAAATTGCAAAGTATGGAGCAGGTATCTCAAGCAGCTGTCTCAGGTTTAGGTGGGGCAATGTCAGGATTTGGTTGTTACAAATCAATGAAATCAAGTATTGCTGCTGAACATATGGAGAATTTAAGCTCTAAAGCAAATGGTTACAAAGGTAGAACTAATATTCAAATAGGGGATGACTCTATTTCAAGAGACACAACTGACGGGACGAGAGAAGAATTGGCTCAGGATATTAGAAGGAGGCTTATTGCAGCAGGAGAAGGCGGTACTCAAGCCTTTACTGTTAGGGAATTAAATGAGATAGCTAGTAACGGCGGGGCTGAAGATTTTGACTTGCGAAGACTTGATGCAAACTCAAGCGTTACTACAAATAATACTGAAGGAGCTGTTACACTTAAAAATGTATTAGAGGATTCAATTGAAAGTGAAGCAGAAAAAATGCGTGCGGGTCTTGGAAAGGGTCATAAAGTATTTAGGAAAGAACAAGAGAGAGATGATGCAAATGTTCAACAGTGGAATCAGTTGGTTACAGGGCTTACAGGTGCAGCAAATGCAAGTGCTACAGCTGGGCTTAAAATGGGTGAAGCTAAACAGGTTATGGAGAAAGGCGTTCAGGATATGCTTGTGTCTCTTAATCAAAATGCTAGCGCGCTATTTCAAGCCACTCAGAAAGCTGAGTCAGATGTTGCGGGACAATCTTCAAATACGGCAGATATATTCCAGGCAATGAATAGTATTGGGCAGTTAGATAGTCAAAAGGCCTAATTGTTAGTAAGTTAAAACTAAGTCGATACCCCGGTCTTAATTGATGCGGGGTATTTTATTGTCAGTAATTAATTGATAATTATGCTTAAAATTGATATAATAGAACAATATATTGATTATTAAAAGGATATCTTATGGAGCCGAGTAGGTCAGTTAGTCGAGCGCCGCAAAATGACGTGGCAGGATCGGGTATGGCTATCGATTTGAAGAGTTCTCACTTACCAGAATCTGCAGTTAGGGCAGCTCAAGTCTATATTGGAGCGCCGCGTCCAGTGCCTATTAGTGCTGAAGTGCACCTTGGAGAGCCTCAAAGTGAAGTGTCCGACGCTGGTAAAATAGTGATATCTACCTTTAATGCAGGATCCCGACTAGGCAGAGACTTGACAATGCTTGAAAAAGCAACAGTAGAAAAAGTCACCGCAAAATTCATTGAATTGAAAGAGATCTTTATATCTAACATTAGGGGTCAGGCCGGACATCTGGACATTTTACAAGGCCGTGATATTCATGAAATCAAGGTGGTTTTTGATACAGGCGCTCAAACAGCTAAGTTTTGGGTGGGAGATGGTGAGGTAACAACTGTAAGTTTAGCTAATAAAGATGAATATTACTCTGGATTAAATGAGCTAAAAAATCTTGTAAGTGGTGAGATTCATGGTGAAACGCGGGATATAGAACGGTTTCAATCTGGGGTTTTGGGATTTGCGTCTCAAGGGAGTCTCTTTGCAAACCTGTCTAAAAAGGATAAGGAAAAAAGAGCTACACTAAAAAGTTTTTTTAAGGATGTCTTCAATAAGCATTTTAAAAACTTTGTTGGTGGAATAGATCCTATGAGAAAGGTCATGAAAGTTGAAGCATATAGAGAGGGGTTAGAAAAGACTTTAAAATCTGAAATTATTAGACTTCAAAAATCGGTAAAAAGTAGTAACAACCCTGAAGAAAATAATGCGCTTAGTCAAGTAAAGGACAGATTAATGA
>CAMBTZ010000071.1 GCA_945870925.1 Chlamydia trachomatis
TCTCAAAATGGATTCAGTCATATCGCGATTTGCCGATGAAGCTCAATCAATGGTGCAACGTAATGCGCTGGGAGATGAGGCCGAGGCTTTTTTTAAGAACATCAGAATTTTTGTGGCAAGAAGGTCATACGGCACATGCATCTGCTGACGAGGCTAGATCTACTGCTCTAGAAATGTTGGGTATTTATGCCGATTTTGCTGAACATTACCTTGCAATTCCTGTAATTAGAGGTGAGAAGTCAGAAGGGGAGAGATTTCCCGGAGCTGTTAATACATATACATTTGAAGCTATGATGCAAGATGGGAAAGCTCTTCAGATGGGAACATCCCATTTTATGGGGACAAATTTTGCAAAAGCATCTGACATTCAGTTTCTTTCAAAAGAGGGAACGCGAGAATATGCAAATACAACTTCTTGGGGCGTAACGACCAGAATGATTGGTGCTATGGTAATGGTACATGGCGATGACAATGGTATTATCCTCCCTCCGCGAATTGCGCCAACTCAAATTGCAATCATCCCATTCCTTATGAAGGATGGCGACTCAAGCGAAATTTTGAATTATTGCCACCAGATGAAAGCGGAATTAGAAAGTATTCAATATGCAGATAGAAATTTATCTGTTTTTATCGATGAAAGAGAGTTGCGAGCCGGGGAAAAAAGTTGGGATGCAATAAAAAAGGGCTACCCACTTCGAATTGAAGTAGGTGCCCGAGAAATGAAAGAAGGCAAGGTCGCCCTCTTTCTTAGGACTAAAGAGAAAAAAGACGTCACCTTCCTGCCTAGATGTGAACTAAGTTCAAAAATTTCTACCATTTTGAACCAAGTCCATGACGATCTCTATGCCAAAGCTCTCAGCTATAGAGAGGCGAACACGGTTTCTGTTGCCAGTCAGGTAGAATTTGAAGAGATTTTCCGGCAAGAAATAGGCACCACTCGATTTGTTCTGGCACCATTTAAGGGCGATAAGACCCTCGAGGCCAAAATCCAAAAGGAGTTCGGTGTAACGATTCGGTGTATCCCGCATAATTTACCTCCATGTTCACTTTCTTGTCTGTTTACCAAACAATCCGGCGCAAGCCAAGCAATATTTGCAAAATCATACTAATTACTTTTGTTAGATCGTAACGTGGTCTATCGTGAAAAGATATTTCTCTAATTTACCGTCGAAAACAATTGACTTATCGGTAGTTGTAGCTTTAACGCGGAATCTCACAAATGCATCATTATTAGGAATTGTAGTTACTATAAATTTAATAGAGGTCACTTCCGTGAGATCTGTGCCCCTATTAACTAGTGCTACATTGATTATTTCTCTAATTTTTACTTTTTGGGCCTCCGCGAGTTCAATTTTCTTAGCCAATGGTGAAGTTAGAGCTCTAGATTCTTCACTATCTATAGATGCGCTACTTAAACTGCTTGGGCTTGTTCTAATAGTTTCCATTGATGTCTCCTTTTGTTATGATTATGAATGTGTTATTATACGTTAATTATATCATAAAATTAATTTGAATTCAAGTAAGTTTTTTGAAAACTGTAGGCGTTTATTATAAATGTCACCTTTCCGTTAAATAGAAATGTTCCCTTTTGGTAGTAAATAAGGTTTTAAAGCTTTGGAGGCGCTACATGAAAGGAGATATTTATATGATTATTAACGAGTTAAGTCGTTTAGAGGTAATAATAAAGGCTTTGAGAAAAGACTTACCCAGTCGGAAGTTGTTGATATTCTGAATGTTGAAATTAGACAAATAAAGCGATTAGTTAAAAAATATCGATTTGAGGGTGCGACAGGGCTGATATCAAGAAAAAGAGAGTGTTTCAATATAGAGAAAGGCGGAGCAGAAAGGGTGAGATGATGCAAATGGATGGATCTCCTCACGAGTGGTTTGAAGGGAGGGCGGCTATTTGCTCTTTGATTTACACGGTGGACGATGCGACAGGTGAAATCATGGTTGCGAGATTTGAACCCACAGAAACGATGTGGGGCTATTTTGAGCTAATGAAAGATCATTTAAAAATACACGGTAGGCCGATAGCTCTTTGTACAGACAAACATGGAGTATTTAAGGTTAATCACAAAGATGCTGTAAGCGGAGATGGAATTACTCAGTTTGGAAGAGCGATGAAGGCGTTAGATATTAAGTTGATATATGCAAATACTCCTCAAGCAAAAGGGCGCATCGAAAGGATGAATCAGACTTTGGAAGATCATCTTGTAAAAGAACTTAGGCTTCAAAAGATTTCCACACCCGAAGAAGCTAACGCCTTTTTACCAACCTTTATCAAGGATTTTAACAGCCGTTTTCCAGTTGTACCAAAAGACCCTAACAATGCGTATAGAGAGTTGCTCCCGGAGCATGATTGAAATCGTATTTTTATCATAAAAGAGAATCGAACACTAACAAAAAATTTGACCTTCCAGCATAAAAATACAATTTATCAAGTGCAAACAAATCGGAACTCGCCGCAGGCGAGAATATCGGCATATAGATATTTAGGTTAAATTTTATTTAATAAGCTAGAATACATGATAAAAAGGATATGCTTGATATGCATGATGAAGAAAAAGAAAAACATTTACCACATTCTGAACTCACCTAACTATTTTAGGCTGCTCTTTTGATGTGATGAGGGATTTGGGGCCTGGATTTCAAGAACGAATCTACAAAAACACTCTACTCATTGCTATGAAACAGAAAGGATTGCTTATTAATTTTCGGTGTCGAAAGTTAGAATACCAGAGATTACATCTGCTATAAAAACCTGAATTCGAAGAAGTTATTGATGAGCTAATACCATTTTAAGGCGCCAATTTTTTCTTTATCATGCATGTCAGGTGAATCCTTTTTATCATGGTTTCTGATGCCCCACATCTAATTGCTTCTAATAAACAAGAACAAGCCTTAAGAGAAAGTTTTTTATGTGGACTGCTCGCCCGCGGACCCACCGGCAAGGGTTTTCAACCTTGCATTCCGAATGGAGGCCCTCCAATAAGGGCTTCTCCCCTAAAACCCCAGGAAAGGGATCACCCTTTGCAATCCAAAGCGGTTTGTCTAAAAAATCATTTTTTGGTATAATGGAGTAACTAAAACTCACCTATCAAAGATTGCTTTGGCCTCTAAAAGGGGACATTTCTAAAAAACGCAACTAGGTGACATTTCTAATTAACGCTGACAATGCTTAATGCTATATGTAGGCGTTTACATTAAGTGGTTAAAGTTTTCATGGTCTATTCAGGTGATGCAGCAGGGGGTTTAAATGTCATGGGTAGATCGTCCTTATGTAAATTTCTATAGGTTTCAAGAAATGTAGATAGTTTGACGTCAGTGTCTTTAGGGATAGCAGGAGAATAAGGGCGGAAGGGTGATGGGCTAGTTCTTGGAAATGCTAATGCCGTTGAGGAGGATGGTGAGCTTCTTGGTAATGATGAAAGCGTTGTAGATGAGGTTCTAGAGTCTATGGAAGTTGAAATTTGGGTAATTGTTTTTTGAAGTAAATTTTCTGGATCGTCTAATTTTTTTTGTAGAAGCTGTAGACCTTTTATAGCTCTCTCTGAAACTGCTCTTGAGGGTGTTGTTTCAGTAAGGTCTTCTTCTATTATTTCAGATATTCTTCGTAGTAATAATGTGATGTTTTCGGGATTATTTTGTAGCGTGGCGTGTTTGAGCGGTTTAAAATATAATGTTAATCCGGAAATTAGCGCGTCAATTCGAATTTCTTGTCTGCTCACGAAATCAAGGGCGAGAGCTCCTGTGTCAGTTACAAAGATTCTACAAGGAAAACCGCTGGTTTTTACTTCGTAATATTTAGATAAGATTTCAATTGAGTTCTGGGGTATTGCGGACATATATAAACCTCTCTGTAGAATTAAAGATATTATTAATTAATCAATTCTAGCATTTATGATAATTATAAGGAATAGAGCATAATTGGTGATTGGGTTGAGCTTTAGTTCTTAAAATTTTAATTTAGTGATTTTTGTTTTTTTGCGTGGCTCTTTTCTTGCTGTAAACCCTTTTCTTTGTTAATATCATCCCTTTTATGAGGGGATTTCTATGCTTAAGTTATTGAGAAAATATCAGAAGTCGATTTTTGCGGTTGTAGCATTTATGGTTATTGCAAGTTTTTTATTTTTCGGTACTTACGGTGCTATGCAAGAAGATAGGCCTAGAGAAGAAGATTTTGTAATTGGGAAGGTTCTTGATGGGGGTAATTTATCAAGTAAGGAAGTAGCTCAATTGGTAAGGTTCCTGGATACTGATTTTTTAGATATTATGAATGGAGATGGGCGCAGTGGTGCTAATTTATTAAATGATGGATTTATACGGAATGATATTCTTAAGGCTGGATTAGGTGTTTTAGTATTTGATTCTTATAAAAGTGAAATTTGGGAAGAGTTGTCAAAAAAGTCGCGAAAATTTAAAGAATTTAGGCCTTATGTTCATCCAAGTAAATTTTTAAGTTTTGAAGGTATGCTTAGTCAATTTGCCCCTAATTACCACGAAGATTTACAAAACTTTAGAATGGCAAGAGAGGAGAGAGAGGTTTTTGAGTCGCTAGCTAAGCTTTATGTTGATCAGACAGTTTTTCCCGCAGAGATGATGAGAAAGATGATGCTTTATGTTGAGCATCAATATTCAAGTATGGCTGCAGGCGATCCGAATTTGAGAAGCGCTGACTTAAGTCTATTTTATGCTAAAAATGTTACAGATTGGTTTGGTTCGAAGTTTTTAGAAAGAGTTGCTCATTTTGTAATTAATGGATCTGCGTATGCTTCTAAACAGGGGTATAAAGTAAGTCAGGAAGAGGCTAAAAGTTCCTTAATGCAACTGGGAGCAAAACATTTAAAAGAGCTTGAGCAAAATCGGACAATTACAAATGAAGAATTGAACAAATTTTATAAGCAGCAAATTTCTCAATTGCAAATGGATGAAAAGGATCTCATAAAAACATGGCAAAAGATTTTGGTGGTTAGAAAGATGTTAGAGGAAGTGGGAAATAGTATTTTTGTGGATTCAGTTTTATATAAAGAATTTTCTGAGTTTGCATCTGTTGGCGCGAGGGTTGATCTATATAAATTGCCTTCTTATTTGAACTTAAAAAGTTCCGAAGATGCTCAGAAATTAGAGATTTATCTAGAAGGAGTTTCAAAAAAACGTGCGGAAGCTTTATTGACTGAAGAATTTGCCTCTGTCGATGAAATTAAAAATGTAATGCCGGAGCTTGTAGAAAAAAGATTTTTAGTCAAGGTTGCTCACATAAAAAAAGGGAGTTTAACCTCTGAGATTGGTGTTAGAAGAACCTGGGATTGGCAGCTAAATCAAGATCATTGGGAAATGCTAAAGGGAAAATTCAGTGAATTAAACAATTGCAAAAGTGATGATCATGAAGATCGATTTAGTTTTCTACAAGGATTGGATGAGAGTTTAAGAGAAAAAATTGATCAATTTTCCAGAAATATGATTTTAGATGAAAATCCTGATCTAGTAAGAGAAAGGCTTGCAGAGATTCATCCTCAGACAAAGCTTGTTTCGATTACTCTTTCCGGCAATGATGAAATTTTTCCGGGAGTTATAAATAGAAAAAAATTACTGGAGCTTTTAGATACGGATAGTGAAAAGCTTTCTTGTTATTCTGAAAATAGTGAAGATTTTTATCGAATTGAAATTGTAGATAAAGGTTCTGTTTGGGAAGTTCTTACATTTGAAGAGGCTAATAGTAGAGGTGTTTTAGAAAATTTACGTAAGAATAAAAAAGAAATGAAAAATCATATCTCAGCTGATAAGATGCTAGGAGAGATATTAGCCCCCTATATGAAGAAGATGAGTTTGAAAGTTATTAATGGTGATGATAAGGCGGTTAGAGAAGTTAGCAATTCTGCAAGAAATGAAGTTTTGCAGCCTAAATCAGCGTTAGAGAATCAGTGGGATCTTCAAAGAGAAGAGTTGAAAGTGACTCGTAAGATGGCTCATCCGCTTTTTGATGAAAAAGTTTTCTTCATGAAAGAAGGTGAGTGGTCTGATGTTGTTTTAACAAGCGATGGACCTATTTTCTATCATGTTATTGAAACATTTGTTGATACAAGTGATGTTGCTAGAAAAATGGAAGATGGTAGGGCTTTACTTGGACGTGAAGCAAAAGAAGATCTTACAAGAAATATTCTTAGCCAGATAGAGAAAAATGGATCTTAGAGATTTCCCGGCTGTTCTCCCGCTCCACTTTTTTGAAGTGGAGCTTGATGTAAGAAAAGGGGGAAAACCTACTTTGATCAATGGACATCCTGAGTTTCTTGATGAAGAGCCATTTTCCGAAGTCTATTTGGCAGTTTCAGAAAAGGGAATCTGTATTCAATTAAAAGTTTTTAAGCCATTTGAGAAGGCGGTTTTTCCCGATGTTGAAAAAGGTGATGGGATAGAGTTTTTCGTCGATACAAGAGGAATACAAGGGTCTCTAATTATTCATAAGTATTGCCATCATTTTGTCTTTATCCCAAAGGAAGTGGATGGGATTTTGGGTGTTGAGGTAACTAGATTTAAAACAAATGATAAAAGGGAACTTGCTCAAAAAGAGAGTCTTAAACTATCAACTCAATTTACTAAAAATGGATATTCAATGGAGGTTTTTATTCCTGATATCGCTCTTTTTGGATATGAACCTATAGAATACCCATCTGTTAAAATAGCATACATTGTTCATAGAGGATCAGCAGAGTCGAATCATTTTCCTAAGAGCGGCAGAGAATATTCATTGAAGGATCACCCATCTCTTTGGGCTACTCTTGTTTTGAAATAATTATTAGTGGAGGTAATATGGAAATTGTAACAGATTCGCATGAATGGATTAGAAGTGACGATAATATTGCTACTATTGGTATTACAAAAAAGGCTTGTAGCGAAATAGGTGAGATCGTTTATGTAGATTTGCCTAAAGTTGGTCAACAGGTAAGAAAAGGGGATGAGGTTGTTGTCCTCGAATCGACTAAAGCTGCAATTGATAGTTATTCTCCACTTGATGGCGAGGTGATTGAGATTAATCATTTATTACAAAGTAATTTAGATTTAATAAATTCGGATCCTGAAGGGGCAGGTTGGATGTATAAGGTCTTTATTAAATCTATTTTTTAACCGCTGATAAAATCTTTTTTATAATTCTATCGGGAAGTCTTTCATTAATTGAAGGTTCGCTGTTGTAGCT
>CAMBTZ010000072.1 GCA_945870925.1 Chlamydia trachomatis
ATATAACAACTTGATTACCAAGAAGATTTTGTGATTCCTGGAACTAGACCTTCTAAGGCTAGTTCACGGAAGCAAAGTCTTGATACTTTGAATTTTCTATAATACCCTCTTGGCCGGCCTGTTAATTGGCAACGGTTACGAGCGCGGATAGGTGAAGAATTATTAGGAAGTTTGTCCATTTTGTACAAAGCCTCTTTTTTAGCTTCATCAGAAGCCGTAAGACTTCTAATTATTTTTTTAAGTTCTTGACGCACTTCATATTTGCGCGCTATTAACTTTGCTCTTTTCTTCTCTTTTTCAATTAATGCTTTTCTAGCCATATATCCCTACTTTTTCTTTGCAGGTCCAGCCTGCCGCTGTTTACGTGTAGGATCTTTTTTATTTATAACGTAGACCCGTCCTTTTCTCTTCACAATTCTATCTCCCTTCAGAGGATCCGCTTTAACGGAAGATCTCACTTTCATCTAAATACTCCAGTACCTATGTGTAATTTGGAAATCTAGTTTGCCAAAAGAGGGATTTATTGACAATTATATTTCTCCTCCTTTATGCTATTTCCTATAAATTAATCAAAAGAGATAGCCATGAAAAGAACCTACCAACCAAGTAAAATAAAGAGAGCCAGAACCCATGGATTCCGTCAAAGAATGTCCACAAAAGCAGGACGAGCTGTTTTGTCTCGAAGAAGAGCGCGTGGCCGTCATAAGCTTACCGTGTCTGACCAGGTCTCTCACTAAAAACGACTTTACCCTTCTTAAGAGCAAAGGGACTAGAACTTATGGAAAATCCATAAAATTCTCCTATGTTTTTGGCTCTTTTGAAGGGATTGAACTCGGAGTAACCGCATTTAAAAAGGGCGGCAACGCAGTAGCTAGAAACTATTTCAAACGATTAGTTAAAGAAGTTTTTAGGAAAACAAAACCACTTCTCCCTATAGGTTTAAAACTCCAAGTACTTCCGCTAGTCACGCTAGAAAGAATTTCTTATCATTCAATTTTAGAAGACTTTCATGAGAGCTTATGCACATCAATCCTGAGCAAAAAAAAGCCATTGAGACAATAAAGGGACGGGTGCTCGTTCTTGCAGGCGCTGGGAGCGGGAAGACTTCGGTTCTTGTTCAAAGATGTATCAACTTACTAAACAACCACTATGTATCTCCAACAGCTATTTTAGGACTTACATTCACTAATAAAGCGGCTGAAGAGATGCGCTCGCGAATCGCTAAGCATGTAAATCCTCGAGTCGCTAAAGAAATTACCCTTACTACAGTCCACAGCTTCTGTTATTGGATTCTCAAACAAGAGATTCATCACCTTGGCTACACAAATTCTTTTACTGTTTATGATGAAAAGGATAGGGAGCGACTTCTCATCACTTTAGAAAAACAGCTAAAAACAGAATATGTGATAGAAAATCCCGATCCGTCAAATCCCAATTCTGAGAACTTACCAGCTGAACTTCTGCTAGCCGAATTCATTAAATCACTAAAAGCCTACAACGCAGTCGATTTTGACGGGCTACTTACTCTTACTCTTGAGCTTTTTCAAAAAGTTCCTTCACTTCTTGAAAAATACCAAGACCGATTCAAATACATCATGATTGATGAATACCAAGACACTAACCAGACTCAATTTGCTTTAGCAGAGCTTTTATCCAGAAAATACGGAAACTTATTTGTTGTGGGTGATGATGATCAATCAATTTATAGCTGGAGAGGTGCCGAAGTAAAATTTATTCTCGATTTTAATTGCCACACACTAATAAAATTAGAACAAAACTACAGAAGCACCAAAACCATTCTTGATACGGCAAATGCCGTCATAAAAAATAACAGCGTGAGACACCCCAAAACATTATGGAGCGGATCATTTGATGGAGATCCCATCCATGTCTTCCATGCTAATGACGAAGTTCAAGAAGCTGAGGCAGTAGTTGCCAGAATTTTACGCCTCAAACATGAAAAAGGGCTCAACTGGGGTGATTTTGCAATTCTTTATCGCTCAAATACTCTTTCACGACCTTTTGAAATGGCCCTTTTACAAGCCCCCTATAAAAATGGTGATAAATTTGTCCGGGGAATTCCATACAGAGTTGTTCAAGGGATGGAATTTTATGAGAGAGCTGAAGTGAAAGACGTTCTAGCCTATTTAAAAGTAGTGATGAATTCCTCCGACCACACTCCCCTTTTACGGATTCTCAATTATCCTAAACGTGGAATCTCGGTAAATGCGATCGAAATTCTCAACCAAATGAGCCGTGATCAAAAACAATCATTATGGGACGTTCTTCAAAGAGCTGACAATTCAGCACTTTCTAATCAAGCAAAAAGTGGCGCCGCAAGCTTTGTTAGCTTAATCAAAGAAGCTAAAGGTGTGTTTCATAAAAAGTCTCTCCATGAAGCTACCGAATGGCTTGTAGAAAAACTCGACTTTAAACAAGCTTTGAAAGAAGAGTTTAAATCTGAAAAAGCGCAAGAATTCAAATGGGAAAACATCCAAACACTTGTTTCAATGACAGATACAGGCGAGCCTACTTCACTGCACGATTTTCTCAGCATGAGCACACTTGACGGCCTTAAACATAACAAAAAAGAGAAGTTTCAAGACAAAGTCAATCTCCTCACATTCCATAGCGCTAAAGGCCTGGAATTTACAGCGTGTTTCCTAGTAGCTATTGAAGATCGCTATATTCCACACGAAAGAAGCATTCTTGAAGGAAATTTAGAAGAAGAAAGACGTCTTTTCTATGTCGCTATTACAAGAGCAAAAAAATACCTCACACTGAGTATGGCTAAGAATAGAACTACTCACGGAAAACCCAAACCTACAAATCCATCGCGATTTCTTTTCGAACTCCCAAAAGAACTACTTATTTCAGAACATAGCGATAGACCACTTTCATTCATACACTAAAGGATTTTTTTTATGTATATATTTAGACCCTTAAATCTACAAGTTAGACAAAATTTTAAACCTATACCCGTCGCCCCTGCAACTCATTTATTAATTGAAAAAGTTTGCGCAGCTTCAGGCTATTATTTAGGAGGACTTATCGGGTGCACTTCTGCAGCGGTTACAAGTTTTGTCTTCTCTAAATTTGCCCAAACTTTATTGCCTGAAAACTCGAACCTTATTACCATCCCTACAACAATCCTATCCATCCAAATTCTCACCCTTTCAGGCGCTTCCAAAGGTCAAGAAATTGGTATGGCTCTAGCTAATAGATGCGTTTGTTCAGATGCCTAAAGACTTACAAACATTTCTTCCCACAATAATTTTACGACACAGGAGAGAAAATCTAAAAAAATGCTCGCTTAGAGGCCTTGAGACTAGATCTGACATGCAATTCTATACATACCCTAAAAAAGCACCGCCAACCCTCGCAAACTATATTTTACTCGACCTAAACGGCCCGCCGCTAACTAAAGAAGACTCCCATCTCGGCCTCTTCCTTATAGACGGCACCTGGGATAGAGCTAAAACAATGATTAAAAGTATCAAAGAGCCCCTCATCACAAGATCTCTCCCTGCCAACATTAAAACTGCCTACCCCCGCCGCCAGCTTTCCTGTGACGATCCCGAGCGAGGCCTTGCCTCCATCGAAGCTCTCTACATCGCATACCATATCCTCGGCCTCGACACTACTGGACTTTTTGACCGTTATCACTGGAAATCTATTTTTCTAGAAATCAACAACCTATAATGCTGAATAAATTTCCTTCTAAAGAAACTTATTGGGCGAATTGCTCAAAAAGCTGGACACCAATTTCGAAGGCGACAAAAAGAAACAGAAGAATGAGAACAAGTTTGCCGCCGGGCAGGAGGGGATGGATGCCGGGGTATTTTTTTTTATACCTGCCAACCCAAGCCATGAGTGTGGGGAGGAAGCCAAGAAGAAGAGCGCATCCGAAGCCGCCGGCATAACCGAGCGCATCTAAAAAAATTGAGGGATTCGTAAGTGCGATAAGAACTGGGGGAATATAGACTGCGAGCGCAAGGAGTGCTTTATTGAGTTCTGTTTTCTTAAACTCAAGTGAATCGCTCAAGAAATCTAGTAGACCTAAAGTGACGCCGATAAATGAGGTTGTGAGGGCAAAAAAGGCGAAGAAATTTCCAATGATTGAGATTTTCGAGTTTTGCAGAAAATATTTTAATGGTTCAACAGCAGTTTGACCTGACTCTCTTGCTGCAAGCAATCCGTGAGCGCCGTCAATTGGGACAACGCACTTGATGATTACATCCCAAATTATGTAGGCAATAAATGGTATTGTTGTGCCGGCAATAATGGCAAAGCGGGTCCGTTTCCCATCCCTACCTAGGTAATCCAACAATGTAGGAACAGTTCCTTGGTAACTAAACGATGTAAAAATAATTGGAAGACCCATGACAGCGCCTTTCCAACCCCATACTTGTATATGGGAAAAATCAATTTTATCGACTCCAAATACTACAAACGCTAAGTAGGAAAGAATCAAGCCTGACATGAGAATTGCATTTACTCTGCCCGCAATTTTTGTCCCTAAATAGACAACTACTCCAAATATCAAGGTAAATAGGACTATCCCAATTGAAGGTGAAAATTCAGAGCCTAAAAAAATAGCTAGTAGACGGCCGCCGCCAGCAACATAAGCTACTGTTAAGCTATAAAAAAGAAATATATATAATCCCCAAGCAAACCATTTGCCAAAATTACCTAAAAGCGTAGTTGCCATAGATACAATATTAGCCTTTTTAGGAAGCCAGAGACCAATCTCAACAAATAAAAGCCCGGTAGCAATGCTAAAAATCCATGAAAAAAAATAGACTGCCCAGGAAGGAATTAAGCCTCCACCGGCAGTTGCAATCGGGAGAGCGAGCATGCCTGCCCCAAGGGCAGTTCCACCAATTAAAAGAGAGCCTAGAAATGTTTTCATTTTCATAATCGTATGAAGTATGATATCGTGCTGTTTCGAATAAACTCAAGTAGAATATGACGCCCAGAATTTACGAAAAAGAAGAACATCAAATACCTAAAGAAAAGATTGACCCGGCAGCACTTATTGTTGTTGAGACTCTTAGAAAAGCCGGCCATATCGCATATATTGTCGGGGGATCGGTACGAGACCTTTTACTGAGTCAGCCTCCAAAAGATTTTGACCTTTCAACTTCTGCGAAACCGGAAGAGATAAAAAAACTTTTTAATCGTTGTTTCTTGATCGGCAAAAGATTCCGTTTAGCCCATGTGCACATTGGTAATAAAGTTATTGAGGTTGCCACATTTCGCAAAGGAGACAATACAAATGAGTCTCTTATCGTTGAAGATAATGAATGGGGAAATGAAGAAGAAGATGTCATGCGCAGGGATTTTACAATCAATGGCCTTTTTTATGATCCTCAAAACGAAACTATTATCGATTATGTTGACGGTTTTAAAGATGCAAAAAAATCTCTCCTTCGTGCAATAGGCAATCCTTTTGCAAGATTTAAGCAAGATCCTGTACGAATGATCCGTCTCTTAAAATTCAGAGCTCGCTTTGGTGTCTCCATTGAAGAGAGCGCAATTACCGCTCTATTTGATTGCCGAAGTGAAATTCTAAAAAGTTCTCAAGCAAGAATTTTAGAAGAACTTCTTCGGATGCTTGAGTCGGGATTCGGCAATCCCTTTATAAATCTTTTAGCGGAACACGGCTTTTTACCCCTCCTTCTACCGAAACTTTCAGAAGCATTTGAACACGGTCAGAATGAATTTGTCTCTGAATTTCTAAAAGAAGTCGACAGTATTATCTTAAATGAACCAAAGAAACAACTCTCACGTGCTGTCTTTTTATCTTCTCTTGTCTTCCCAGTTCTTGAAAAACACCTTAGACTTCTTCATGAAAACAGAGAAAAACCAATGCATCTTGGTGAAATACAGGAAGAGACTCACTTTATGATCAGAGACGTTTTTGCTCCTTTTTTAATTTTACCTAAAAAAATCTCATCGGCGATGGTCTCAATCCTCACATCACAATTTAGGTTTACCCCGCTTGATAAGAAAAAACAGGTTCGACAAAGAATCCCGGCCATCCCCGATTTTAATCTAGCTCTTCAATTTTTTGAACTGCGGAGTCGCATTGAACCCGGATTGCAAAACCTCTATCAAGAATGGGATTATTTTTGGAAAAAACATCGTGAACGCCCTCCAAAGCGCCCAAGACGTCGATGACTCTGTTTGTTATCGCAGGAGAACTAAGTGGCGATGCTATTGCTGCAAAAGTTTTAAAACCACTTTCTAAGAATTTTACTATCGAAGGGGTTGTTGGTCCAAAATTAAAAGAGATTGGGGCTTGCGAACTTTTTTCCATTGAATCCTTTCAAGTAATGGGAATTGTTGACATCCTTAAATCTTTACCTCACTTCCTCATCCTTTTTCAAGAAATTAAACGGGCCATTCTAAAAGCAAATCCTAAACTTCTCTTATTAGTTGATAACGCTGAGTTCAGTCTACTCATTGCAAAATCATTACGAAAAAGTGGATTCAAAGGAAAAATTGTTCAGCTTATATCTCCAAGCGTTTGGGCATGGCGAAAAGGGCGAATCAAAACGCTAGAAAAAAATTTCGACCTTCTGTTATCGATCTTCCCATTTGAAAAAAAATATTTCAAAGACTCCCCTCTTCCGGTTTATTATGTTGGCCACCCTTTAATAGAAGAACTTAGAGAATTTAATTCTGAAACAAATCTCTCTTTTTTGAATAATAAGCCACTTATTGCAATATTTCCGGGAAGTCGAAAAAAAGAGACCGAATTAAATCTTCCTTTACACCTAGAAGCTATTAAAAATATAGACTCCCATCAAGTTGCTATCAGCGTCGCATCGCTTAAACTCCTCCCTCTAATTAAAAAAATTCTAAAAAAACATGACATAAAAGCGACACTTGTATTTCCTGAAAATCGTTTTGAACTCATGCATAGAGCAGACTTTGCTCTATCTAAA
>CAMBTZ010000073.1 GCA_945870925.1 Chlamydia trachomatis
GTCAAGTTGAAAAATTGGGTGAGCAAGTACTATTGCAAGACCAAATAGAAGGGATAGAGATCCAGAAAATGCAAGAAGCCCTTTAGAAGATGCAAAATCTTTTACTGCTGCTTCTAGTTCCTTTCTTCGGAAGATTAATTCTACTGATGCAATGAGTAAGTAAATTCCAATCAATTTTGCTAAAAATATTGATATCATGATAAATGACTCCTTTTTTTCAGTTCTACGAAAGAGAGGAAATTTTTACCATGTAAATTCATAAAGTGTTAAAATTTTTTTATGAAAAAGGCAATTATCATAGGTGCTTCTTCCGGAATTGGTAGAGCACTTGCAAAAGTTCTTGCAAGGGAAGGTTATTTAACCGGTCTTGTAGCAAGAAGGGGGGATAGGCTCTCTGAATTACAAGAGGAAATTTCAACTTTAACATTTGTTAAGGAAATTGATGTTACAAAGTCAAAAAAGGCGATAGAGCAATTAGAGGAGCTTATTGATGCAATGGGTGGAGTCGATTTGATCGTTATAAATTCCGGAATCCTCTACTCCAATCAGAAATTTGATTGGGAAGAGGAAAAACTTACTATAGAGACTAATGTAGTTGGTTTTGCTGCAATGGCTCACACATCTATGAAGTACTTTTTAAACCGGGGCTGCGGACACATCGTTGGGATCTCATCCATAGCTGCAATTCGAGGAGGAAGGCGGAATCCTTCATATGGAGCCTCAAAAGCATTTGTCTCAAATTTTCTTGAAGGACTAAGGGTTAAGGCGTTTAAAGCAAAATCAAATATTACCATTACCGACATAAAACCGGGCTTTGTCAATACAGATATGATTAAAGGGGAGAAGACTTTTTGGGTCGCTTCACCTGAAAAGGCAGCCTATCAAATCTATTTTGCTATTAAGCATAAGAGATCTCATGCTTACATCACAAGACGATGGCGCCTTTGCGCCTGGCTCTTAAAAATCATTCCAAGCTTTCTCTATTACCGGTTTATATAAAATATTCTCCTGAGTGCCTATAGGTGGATAGGTGTTGAGATGGATTAATCCCTATATTTATGAGTAACTTCAATTTTTTGAGAGCCTGAAATCCAATTTGCAGCTCTTTGGGCTAATGCTTGGATCATTACTTGTGATACTATTTGAACAACTGTTGCAATAGCTGCGCCGAAGTTTTCTTGGCATTTTTCAAAGAATTTAATGACTGTATTTGAATCGTTGCTGAAAGCGGCTGGTATTGCTGCAAGTGAACCTGCACAGGCAATTACTGCAAGAGCTGAGAACATGATAATGGCGAATGTACTTGTTGCTGCAGTTGCTGCAATTACTGCACCGATAGTTACTAGGCCAAGAGCGGTAATTGTTATGCATTTTACTGCGTGAGTTGAAAAACTTATTGAAAATGTTGTTCTATCGTTATTTAATGGGGTTGCCATGGTAATACCTTGTTTTGGTTTGAAGGATTAAATTATAGTGGAATTAAGAAATAAAGGCATTAAAAACAAAAAGATTTCGTGAAGATTAAGAAAAAACTATATGTATTCGGAGGTTTAATATAAAATTAAAAATTTATGCAATGGAACTATGATGCATAGATTGTTAATTCTTTTTTGTATTGCTCTCAGTTTTTGTAGGGGAGAGTTGCCCTACATTATGGATCTCTTGCCTTCGATTGATCAGATGGAGGAGAGTGCTAAGGATTTTGCTAAATTGGCAACAAAAGAGTTAGACTGTTTTGAAAAGGCAAGTAAAGAGAAGCGGTATGATGAGGCTTATGATGCGTGGTCTTCATTATGTGGATCATTTTTCAATTTACAGTTGCTCTATTATCAAACAATTTCATTAACCTCGAATATGATTGTAAAAGGGTATGCGGGAAGTAATCTTTTAGATTTACACAGTCTATTTAGACTTAGTCTAAAAAATAATAATATATTAGATGTTTTTGTAGAAAATGGTCTTAATGCAGAGTTTCTTACCCCATTTCAAAGGAATTTAACTGAAAAAGTTTTAGAAACTAATCAGAATGTAAATACAGCGAGTTTAGAGAATCTTAGAAAGTATGAGAGGTCTAACTTTATTTTTAAGACTGTTTCGGAAGTTAAAAAAGTTGAGATTGGAAACAGGTTTAAGATTTTAACTGCTAATATTCTTTGTTTTCCAAATAATTTCACCTATTTTTTTGGAGGGCTAGCCCCTTGGAAAAGCCGTATTGATGGAGTTATAAAAAAGCTGATAGATACAAAAGCGGATATTATTTGCTTGCAAGAGGTTTGGGATAAAGAGGTTTCAAGGACATTAATTGAAAAGCTAAAAGATAACTATTTTTATTTTATTTATGATGCAGGAAATCAATACGGAACATTAAGTCCGGAAGAAATAGGTTTTAATAGTGGGTTATTTATTGCAAGCCGAATTCCTTTAGAATCGATAAGTTTTACCCCATTTGAGCGAAGGCAGCCCCGAATGGCAGGTGTAAAACGAGGGGCAGTTAGGACTGATTTTACTACAGGTAAATCAAAATGGACTCTTGTAGCGACTCATTTGCAACATGGAAATAGTGATATAGATGCAAATATTCGAAAAGATCAATTTGCTCAATGTTCTCAATTGCTTGGGGTAAATAATGGATGTATTTTAGGGGATCTTAATATCAATGCATTTTCTAAGGAATTTAGGGAAAATATGTTATCACAGGATTTTGTAATCCCTTATTTAAATCACAAAGTGAGTGTCAGTAAAGCAACTGCAACAGCGACAGATTACTTTAACGATTTAGTGCATGCGCCGCTAGATGAGCGTAAAGAGATTAAACCAACATATGAATTGATTGATTATTGTGTAACAAGGCGTGATAACAATAAAATGAAGCTTATTTCACAAGAGAGGGTCCCTTTTTTTTCAATTGAAAAACCGGACGGTGCAATCTCAGATCATCATGGGATTCTCACCGTCTGGAAAGTGCATTAGAAAACAAGTCCAAGCGACATGTAGGGTCCTGTTAATATGAAATTGCTTAATGTTCTTACAAAGCCAACAGCATAAAGGCCGCTATCGGGAACTGCCTCATTGCTATATGTGTTTGGAACTTGACCTGTCATATCAAATGTTTGAACGGCATTTAGATAGATTTGTGCTTGGTAACCAAAGCTAAATGTGAGTTTGCAGCAATTAAACATCGCTGCATATGAAAAGCCAAGTTTTTCTTCTATTGCAGGTACTAACTGAGTTCGATTAGGAATTTTTGTATTTTGAATGTTAGGTTCAGGATTTCCTACATTTGAAATAACAGGTGCAAAAGAGGTGTAGGTAGTTCCATTTTGAGATTCTCCAATGATAAGACCGAGGGAAGTGCTGCCATTTAGAAAAAACCCGGCAATAATTCTATAATCAAAATCAAAGCCTATCTGAGGTCCTGCTCCTGTAAAGGTTGAATAGGTGTTTATTGTTCTAGAGATAGCAGCAGATTCATTTTCATAAGTGGAATTAATAATTTGCTTAATGCGGGTGAAACTTCCTCCTGTATAAACATTTGGATAAAAACGGTTATATAGCGAAAAGCGTTGACCAAAAGTAAGATTGGCGGCATCAAAATGAAATTTTGCTTTAGTTTCTGCGCTTGAATAATTGTGGGAATTAGGTCCAATATCAAAATTAGGTCCAATCATTTCTCCGGCTATACCTGCAACTGTGTAGGAAGCGGTATCACTTGAGAATAGTCTTTCCCAATTAGCCGAAATGCTTGTGTCCATATCAGAAAATAGGATTCTAGTACCAATGTTAAATGCAGGGCTATAGTTAGGGAAAATTTCATAAACATTCCAATTTGGGGAGAGGATAGGTACGGCAATTGATGTATCTAGGGGAAATGCTTCTACTGCATAGTAGATCGAGCTTCCGTTAGGTTGAAGAAAGAGACATTCGCCATAAAGATCGACCATTATTGATCGTGCTTTTGGACTAAATTCAGTGTAGTTGCTTGGTTCGGAAGGTTTTTGATCTGCTACAGCGCTTGATAGAAGAGAAATAGCAGCTAAAGATAGTATGAATTTCATGTGCATCCTAAAATTTAATTGACGTTTTTTGATTTTAGGATGCTTGACTGGTTTAGTTCAATTAAAAACTAATATTATCTGCCGCGGACTGTTGGCTTGATAATTTTTGTAGCTTTAGCAGGCTTTCTGACTTCTCTGCCTAGTGATTTTTGTTTTGCCGGCTTTCCGCCACCCTTGCTTGGCTTTCCTGAACCTTTCATAACAACCTCTTTAAAGTTAAATAATATCCTTATAATACGTTAAAAGTGGGAATTAAGACAAGATGTCCCTGCTATAAAACCGGTTGTCCAGGCGTTTTGAAAATTAAAGCCCCCTGTGATTCCGTCGATATCAAGTATTTCTCCACAAAAGAAAAGACCGGGACACTGCTTGCTCTCCATGGTCTTGAAATTTACTTCCTTTAAGGAAACGCCTCCGCATGTGACAAACTCCTCTTTGTGTGTAGTTTTGCCATTAACTTGATAGAGGTCAGAATGGATTTTTTCTGATAGTTGATGGAGCTCTTTGGATGAGAAATCGTTTAATCGTTTTGAGGGACAGATGAGCTTCCAAAAATTCTTTGCTAAGTTAAATGGGTTTTCACTTAAAAGGGTTTTTTGAGGGAATTGGGTTTTTAATTGTATAAGGGTAGCTACAGTTTCACATGAGCTAAGTTTAGGTAGCCAATCTATCAAAATTTCAAAACTATACTCATTTTCAGATAAAGTTCTGGCAGCCCAGGCCGAAAGCTTTAAGACAGCGGGTCCGCTAAATCCAAAATGAGTGATTAAAAGAGGTCCTGTTTGAGAGAGCAAGGTCCCTTTAATGCGGATAGTAGCTTCTTTAAAAGAGATCCCACTTAGCTCTGCTAGAGGGGAATTTGGGACATTAAAAGTAACAAGGGAGGGGACAGGTTTTTGAATTGTATGAGAGCCTAGCTGAGTTGCCCATAAATGACCTTCTGCGCTGCTTCCTGTTGCGAGGATTAATTTTTTAGTTTGAATAGTTGATCCCTCTTTCAGTGTGAGAATAAAACCGGGTTTTATCTCCTCTATTTTCTGCTTAAGGAGAATCTCCACAGCTAATTTTTCAGCCTCTTCAAGTAGGCAGTCGATAATTGTTTGAGAGCTATTTGTAATAGGAAACATCCGGCCATCGGCTTCGCTTCTTAAGCTAACACCTCGAGATTCAAACCAAGTAATTGTCTCTTTAGGTCCAAATTTATTAAAGGGGCCTAAAAGCTCCTTTTCACCACGCGGATAATTTTTTGTTAATAGAAGTGGATCAAGGCAAGCATTTGTTACATTACACCTGCCGCCACCTGAAATGCGAACTTTGGATAAAAGTTGTAGGCTCTTTTCAAGTATCGCCACTCGGGCATCTGGGTTAGTTTTTTTTGCGGATAGAGCTGCGAAAAAACCTGCCGCCCCTCCTCCAATCACAATTACATCAAACATGAGAGGAGATTATAGGAGGAATAATATTTAAATAAAATCACCAAGTTTGTAGAGTTAAATTTTTGATAAGGAGATTGAATGAAATATTTATTTTTACTTGGCAGAGTTCTGTTTGCTCTAATTTTTATTGTTAAACCAATCGAGCATTTTTGCCCAAGAATGGTTAACCAAGCTGCTGATATGGGTGTTCCGCTGCCAGGCTTTATAGTCCCATTTTGGGGTCTAATCGCAATTATTGGCGGACTTAGTATCATGTTTGGATATAAGGCTAAATTCGGAGCCTGGCTTTTAGTTATTTTTCTCATTCCAACAACGCTTTATATGCACTCATTTTGGAATACAGACACCCCATTTGCATTCATGATGCACAGTCTTTGCTTTTGGAAAAATCTGTCAATGCTTGGCGCTTCACTTATGATTACATACACAGGATCGGGAGTGTGCAGTCTAAGTAAGTAGGGTTTATTAAGGCTGTTTTTAAAATTATCGACGTCCGCAAAATTTTTGTTTAAGCGCTTTTGGTGTAAAATTCTGAACGGCTCTATTCAATCTTTTTAAGGCTCTATTTTTAAGCGTTTTTCTTTGAATTTTCATCGCTCTTGCTCCACTTCCGAGTGCTTGTAGAGTTGGAGCATCATATTTAATTTCGGGTGTATTGTAAATATTATATAAGGAAAATGTTATCGTAGCTAAAGGAATTATCGTACCTGTTCCAGGTATCCATTCTGAATAGCTTCCAAGGGCTTCTTTAGTACCATAGGCAATGGGATTTCTGATAAAATCAAGAAGGTGAGTATTGTCTAAGGTGGAAGCTTTATTCACGGTTGGGACTTTTTCTACATTCGGGATGTGGCCGGAGTTGATAAGAGCTTGATGAGAACTTAAGGGTTCATATTCTGGGTATATAAGTTTTAAAGCATTATGCTGCACGTAATAGAGGATTATTTTTCCGTTTGGCATCTTAATAATGTCATGCGATTCATCTGAAAGCACTAGGCAATCCCATGCATTAAAGTTTCTCAGTTCGTTTGCGCAGCTTGATGCGTAAACCAGTGGGTTTTCGAGGATAGAGAATGGAACTACCGGTTTTAATGAAGGAATTAGGCCGGTTACAGCGCTATTAAGAGTACCGACATATAATGGTGCAAGAATAATGACGAGTGCTGCGTTAACCTTGGATGCAAGAGCTAACTGGCCTGATGCTAGTGCAACTCTTTTTGCTTTTTGGGCAAATGTTGTAGCCTCTGATAAAGGTCTTAATGTTGATGTTACTGCAATTGGATCAAGCGATATTGAGTTAGTTCTTCTGGAAAGGCCTACGTCTAATTCTATAATAGCAATCCCTTTTCCTAATAAAGCGAGGATCCTCTGATAAGTCCAGAAAGTTTCACACCTTTATAATCGGAGTTTGTTAGAAGACCTATT
>CAMBTZ010000074.1 GCA_945870925.1 Chlamydia trachomatis
CTAACTCATATTAGCAATACACCTATTTATAGCAATAATTTCTATACAAGCCCAACCTACAAGACATGGAAGCCTCTAAAAGTTGTTTATCCAGGAGGACATGTTTTTGATGATCATTATATTTGGGTAGTTTACGGAAAGCAAGATCATGAATGTTGGGTCATGAAGATTGATAAACAATCATTACTAAACAGTCTAGTACCCTGTCGGACATAAATTTATAAAAAAACTAGACTCCTTTCCCGCTTAAAGGTATTCTCTTCCTTTCAAAGAATTTAAACTCTTGTTTTACACTTATGATTTTGAAATAAATGCGGTGGAAATCCATGATTATAAATAAGTTAATTTATATAACAAAATTATGGTTACTATGCTTTGTTTTACCACTTTTAGCTAATAGAAATATTGATCTTGAGACAAAAGCCCAAGACTTTGTTCTCAACACAAAAAAAATTGAAATCCCTGGGCATCCGCACGCATTTAATGCATCAATTGTTTATTGGAGAGGCTCATTAATTCTTAGTTTTCGTGAATTACCCCTGCCAAATAAAGCGCTTGCCTGTTCCATACAATCATCAAGTCTTTCGCGAGTAGGACTTGTTTTTCTAAATGACGACCTTACACTTGCTAGCGACCCATATGTATTAGATCTTCCCGGGGCCACATTTGAAGGTGAGATACTCGCCAGATCAGAAGACGCACGACTAATTAATGTCGATGAGCACCTCTATATTGTTTACAGCGATAACAGCAATCAAATTGTGACTGAAGGGGGCTTTAGAATGCACGTTGGCAAACTCGATTTTGATGGAACTTGCTTCAGCTTAACAAATCTCGAAGCACTTACTGATTTCCCGGGACAATCCCTAAAAAGACGAGAAAAAAACTGGGTCCCCTTTGAATATAAAGGAGATTTACTATTAGTCTATAGCATTCTCCCACATAAGATTTTTAAGCCACGGCTAGATGGATCTGGTAAATGTGACTTCCTCGATTCCTCGCGTACTGAAATTTCATGGAAATGGGGCGAACTGCGTGGCGGTACACCAGCACTTCGGAACAAAGACGAATATCTTGCTTTTTTTCACTCGTCAATGAATATTACAACAGAACATTCTAATGGTCAGTCTATCCCCCACTATTTTATCGGAGCTTATACATTTAATAAGGATGCCCCCTTTAATATTACAAGCATTAGCCCCGAACCAATTATAGGGAAAAATTTCTATAAAGGAGCCTCCTACGCTCCCTATTGGCATCCTGTTCAAGTTGTCTTCCCCTGCGGATTTGTTTTTAATGAAGATTACATTTGGCTTGCTTACGGACGCCAAGATCATGAAATTTGGATTGCAAAAATCGATAAAGCAGGCCTCTTAAATAGCTTATCTATCCTCTAAAAATTTTGCAAGTTAAGCAAATTAACGAATTTATTGCTCTTATTCCTGAATTTGTGAGAAACTATCCTGTTTCATTATCAGGACGTTTATGGGCACTTTTAATTTGATATCCGATTATATGCTATTTGGATTAAGTATTTTTATATTAGCTGGTAGCATATTTATTTCTTTTAAGACAGGCTTTATACAGCTTAGATTTATGCCAAAATTATTGAATGGGCTTAAGGCGTCAAGAAAAGATCAAAAAGAGGGCTCGCATACAATTTCGCCGTTTAAAGCTCTTTTTACTGCGATGTCGACAACTCTTGGAATTGGGACAATTGTAGGGCCAGTTATTGCTATTCGATGGGGTGGTCCTGGAGCGCTTCTAGGATTTTTATTAACTGCCTTTTTTGGCAGTGCGGCAACTTATTTAGAAGTTGTATTGAGTGTAAAACATAGACAAAGACTCTCTTCAGGTGAAATACTTGGTGGACCGATGCAGTATTTAAAACTTCTGATTTCTCCAAAGGCTGCAACTTGGTATGCAGTTTTTGGCTGTCTCTTAATGTCGGCTTGGTCAGCAACTCAAGCAAATCAGCTTGTCTCTATTTTAGCTTCTCCTCTTCTTGGAAAATACAATATCCCCTCAATTGTATCTGCTGGCCTGATTGCTTTTATAATTTTTATAACTTTAATGGGAGGCATTAAACGTATTAGCTCTTTTTCTTCTAAATTGATTCCGGCAATGTTTTCAGCCTATATGCTTTCAACCTGTTTTATCCTTTTCTCTAATTTAGACAAATTTAATCAGGTTTTTAACGATATATTTAGATCGGTGCTTTCTCCTTACGCAATGGCAAGCGGCGCTCTTATTGGCGGAGTTATTAGCGCTCTTCGTTGGGGTGTATTTAAAGGCACCTATGCGACCGAAGCTGGCGTTGGCACACAATCAATTCCACATTCTATGGCTGAAACAAACGATCCGGAAACTCAAGGAATACTCGCAATGTTTTCTACCTTTACAGCTGGAATTGTCTCATTTTTATCTGGATTTATAGCTTTAATCACAGATACATGGCAAAACCCTGATCTTCCACTTGGCATAAACATGGTTGCAGCGTCCTTCCAAATTTACTTTTCTTATTTTGGTGTTGCTATGATGCTAATAATTACTATTCTTTTTGCTTTTGGGACAATTCTTGGTAATAGTTATAATGGAAGCCAATGCTTTCTCTATTTAACAGATACGAAAAAAATCAAATACTACTATGCAGGAACTGCTCTAACTATCTTTTTTGGCTCGCTATTAGAGACGAAAACAATTTGGTCCCTAATAGATTTTGGGCTAATATTTCTTGTGGTTCCTCATATGGCAGCACTTATATTTTCTACATATAAGCAACCTCGACTCTTTTACGCATAGTTGTGTTTAGATAGTAACGACTCAAGAGCATTGATATCGCAACCGTAAACTAATCTGGGGTGCTCACTAAAATTTCGAGGATCAATACTTTTTGGCAGTAAAACACCCAACGGTTCTCCAAAGATAGAATCAATAATTTTTTTTCTCATCACTAAATCATCTAGCGCGACACCGGTCAAATCGCTTATTAAAGGGTCAATTAAGGAGATTGTTAAGCGATTTACAATCTGTCCGTTTAATCTTTCCCCAAATTCAGAAAAGGTCTTAGTAGCAAGAATTAATGTTAAGATCATCTCTTTATAGAGAATTTCTCTTGATAGACCGGTCGGTAATAATTTAGTAGGTTCTAAAGAGAGCAGATCACCAATTTGTAATTCAGAAGGTCCTTCACCATCTTCTTCATCAACAGATGCTGCAACATAAGCCTCCAGAACATCTAGATCATCCCTTGGTGAATATCCAGCACCAATAGCACCTCTACCCAATATCTCCCCTGTCGCTATTGATTCAATTACATATCCTGTATAAAAACTTCTTACTATATCTCTGTCCATTATTTTAGATATGTCATCAAGTGTTCTTGGCGCTGTTTTCCCATATGCCTGATAGTTTACTGTTTCATTAAAAAGATCTAATAGAGGCACAGCATCACTTGCTGTAATTTTACGAAATCTTAAATTTAGAGACTCGATGCATGTGCAATATTCGCTTATAAAAATATCACCCGCATTACCAGTTATTGTAACATTTGATATCAGACCTGACATATCCTTCCCCTTTATTTTTAAAAATATTTTATATAAATCTTAGATAGAGATTAAAAAAAACTCAACATTTTTTTAATAATTCTTTTAAAAAATCTAGATTAGAATTAGGATATTCTTCAAAATTAAAAAAGAACTTTCATGATCTGCTCAAGACGAGGAACAGTTACAAAATTTTTAAAAGCTATTTGGGAAAATGCATTAGCAACTACTGCAAATTGGATACCGAATGGTTTTTTACCTAAAACTGTTGTATGGATCACAGCCGAAACTACCTGCGCACTTCTTGCAGAAAATATTTTACCTCTAACCCTTAAAACTGTAGATACATTAGCTGAAAATAGTATCCCTCTTTATCGAAAACTTCCCTTATTAGGAGCTATCACATTTGTAACAATAGCAGCTAGGTCATCAAAAGTTGCCTTATCGGTTATTGCTGTCTCACTACCTCTATTATTACTAATGTATTCTCATGAAGTTTTAGAAAATCAGACCTCCCATTTAGCAGGTTTAATCATAAAATATTTAGGCGGAATATTTACCTCAATTGGAGGGGGCTATCTAGGACTTGTATTAACTCATTCAACTGAAGTGTTTTCTGAATACAGATTTAAAATGATAGAGCATGCATTAGCCGGACAATTATTTGAAGCTTGTGTATTACCTGCTAACATGTTAATTTTCAAACTCCCAAGACTCCTTTCAAGAACGCTAATACAAATGGCTGTATATAATAGAAAGCCTCTTTTTCACGCTTTAAGATTATCTGCTAAAAAAGATCCTAATTGCGGAATAATATGCCCAGCCTTAACGAAAATGCTCTACGCTCGATTTCAAAATATTGACACAAGATCTGTAGCTGACTCCCTTTCAATCCTTATTCTCCCCTTTTTTTCTAAAGGAAAAACACCTTTTTTTTCAGCGCACGTTACAGCACCTCTTGTAAAGCAGCAGGTTGAAAGTTTACAAAAAAATAGCGGCAATTTAGTGAACATATTATCTAGATCACTTATTGTCTATTTCTCTCATCCTGAATCTTATCAAGAAACAGCTCAAGGCGCTTTTTTACCGGCTAGCCTAAACCTTATCGGGGAAAGTGTTATTTGGCATGAAGAAAATCTAGAGTCACTAATAAAACTTGCATGTTCAACACTTCAAAAAACAGGCGTTTTTTTAATGGGACATCAGATTTATCCAGAGTCTCATTTAGAATCCATTGAAAATAGACTGAGAAATCACCTAAAACCATTTATCTGCTTTACAATCTCAAAAGGATTGAACGGCTCTATTTCCAAAGATCCTCTCAATGAAAGAGAAGACCTCCAGCTAATGTCAATCATTCACCATATCTTGTTTGCAAGCATCATTTTTCCGCTTATGCCAAAAAGCCTTGCAATCGGTTTAGAAAAAATTTTACGTATCAGCTTAAATATTGGAGTAGCAACGATCCACAATCTTCAAGGATTTAAGCCTAAGACTGAAATTATTGATCCCTCATCCTTAAAACAGCTGAAAATCGATTACTTTAAGCCCCCATCTCCATCAATTCCCTTAGACGATTACGAAATGGTAGATTGAGAAAGCTCATAACTGATCTTATCTCCTATTAAGGTGAGCTCTAAGTTACATGATCCGGGAATGTTACCATCAAGTATTTCTCGAGAGAGTAGAGTAACAACCTCGTGCTGAATAAGACGCTTTAATGGTCTTGCTCCAAATAATGGGTCATACCCCTCTTTTGACAGGAGTTCAAGAACATTTTTTTTCCATGAAAGCTGAATGTGGCGAGAGGTGAGGCGTTTTGCCAGAAGATTTAATTGAATTTCAACAATAGAGGACATCACCTCTTTTTGTAAAGGCAAGAAAGGGAGAATTTCATCAAGTCTATTTAAGAATTCCGGCCTGAAATGTCTTCTTAAAATTGGCTCTATTGTGCTAATTATAGACTCTTTAGAAATATTTTCTCGTTTTTGATCCATCATTTTCTGTAGTTCTTCGGATCCGATATTTGAGGTCATGATAAAAAGGGCGTTTTTACAGTTAATATTTCGTCCTTTACTGTCGGTAAGTCGTCCTTCATCAAAAACCTGAAGAAGGATGTTAAAGACATCGTGATCAGCTTTTTCAATTTCATCAAGCAATACTACAGTATAAGGCCTTCTTCTTATAGCTTCAGTAAGTTGTCCACCTTCATCATAACCAACATATCCAGGTGGTGAACCAATTAATTTAGATACCGAATGCTTTTCCATATATTCAGACATATCGATTCTAATCATTGCATCTTCTTGATCAAAAAGTTGTTCAGCTAATGCTTTTGCAAGTTCTGTCTTTCCAACACCTGTTGGTCCAACAAAAAGAAAGACACCAATTGGTCTCATTGGATCGCTAAGACCAGCACGCGAAGCTCTAATTGCATCGGCAACAGCTGTTATAGCAAATACCTGACCTACTACTCGCTTTGAAAGCTCTTGCTCAAGGGAGAGTAATTTCTGAGCTTCAGAAGCAAGCATTCTTTGAACCGGAATCCCCGTCCATTTTGAGACAATTTGAGCTATCAAGTTTTCATCGACCTCTTCTTGAAGCAATCTCCCCTCTTTTGAGCTGAGCGTAACAAGAGCCTCTCCTATCTCTTTTTCTAACTGAGGGATCTTACCATAACGAAATTCTGCAACTTTGTTATAATCAGAAATCCTTTCAGCCTCATCCATTTGAAATCGCATTTTTTCTAAAGCGTCTTTTTTCTCTTTTAAAGATAAAAGCAGTTTTTTTTCTTTATCCCACCTTGCATTGAGCTTACTTAAATCTTCTTTTAGAAGGGCAATCTCTTTTCCCTTTTTCTTCATCTCATCTTCCGAACTTTGGCTCTTTTCTCTTTTTAAACCTTCAACCTCCACTATTAATGAAGCAAGCTCCCTCTCTTTAATATCAATTGGAAGAGGTCTACTACCGAGCTGCAATCGAATCAAACTTGCCGCCTCATCAATAAGGTCGATTGCCTTATCCGGAAGATTACGATCAGTAATATAGCGAGTAGATAAAGTAACAGCTGCATGGAGAGCATCTTCTGTAATTTGAACACCGTGATAGATTTCATATTTCTCACGCAGTCCTCTTAGAATTGCTATTGCGTCCTCCACAGTCGGCTCTTGTACAAATACGGGTTGAAATCTTCTTTCAAGGGCAGCATCTTTTTCAATATATTTTTGGAATTCTTTTAGAGTTGTAGCACCAATACAATGAAGCGCACCTCTTGCAAGAGCCGGCTTTAGAAGGTTAGCAGCATCCATAGCACCTTCGGTAGCACCGGCACCAACAAGTGTGTGAATTT
>CAMBTZ010000075.1 GCA_945870925.1 Chlamydia trachomatis
CCGGCCTGACCCCATACTTAATGAGGCTCTTAATTAAGGAGCTGAAGGGCGGCTTGGAGGACATGGTTTTTGGGGAGATTTATGAGGCAGTCGGAGATCCAGGTACCGCCGCAGCCTTGTTGGTCGCAGCGCATACAGGGGAGGTCGAGTCTGACGATGCGAGCATGGGGGTTTTGCCAAGGGCCCCATTTGATATCATCTGAAGGGCCAAAGAGGACAACGACCGGCTTTTTTAAGGCGGAGGCGATATGGGGAGGGACAGAGTCAATGCTGATGAGAAGCTTTGATCTTTGAATGAGGGCGCCGAGTTCTTTTAAGCTAAGCTTTCCGGCAAGTGACTGAACAAATGGGTCTCCTGCAAATGGCTGCATAATCTGATCGATCAATTCTTTCTCCTCTTTTCCGGGCCCTCCTGAAATAATAATTTTCTCTCCCCTATTCCTTAAATCCTCGATCAGCTCTTGAAATTTTTCTGTAGGCCAGTGTTTAAAGTGACATCTTGATGCAGGATGAATTAGAATGAAATCGGGATATGGTAGGATTGCGTCTACTTTTATAAGTGATGATTCAGGAATGTAAAAGATGAGATCTTTTTTTGTGGGGACAATTTTAAGAGCTCTAACAAGATCCAAATTTCGCTCCACGATGTGTCTTGGCATACTAGTTACCCGGACAGCCTTTGTAAAGAAGCGATCTTTTTGCTTCATTCCACCTGCTCTCTCAATGCCGATACGAATTTTAGCTCCTGTTACAAGTGCTACAATCGCGCCACGATCTCCCGATGTAAGGTTTAAAACGATATCATACTTTTCTTTTCGGATCTTCCACCACATCTTAAATTCTTGAACGATCCTTCTTGGAAGAGAATATTTTCGCCAGGCCTGATCAAAAAGGATAAATTTTGAAATCGCCGGATGACCTTCTAGCATGGGAAGAGTCTCCTTAAATAGATAGACCTCAATTGATGCTTCTGGATATTCCTCTCGCAGTGAGGTATAAACAGGAGAGGTCAACAAAACGTCCCCGTGATACTTAAAGATGCAAATTAAGATTTTTTTCATCTAATTTCAGGTACTTGTAGTAGGTTACATCGGCTTGGTAGCGAGAGATTATATACCCCTCTTTTCCACTCAAAAACCCTTTTTTTATAATATAACTTCTAAAAAATGAGGCCCATGATTTCATGATTGCTTTTAGCAGAGAGCTTTTCTTTTTGCCTCGATTTTGATCCCCAAATAATTCTGAATATTTCTCCATTTTTGTTAAAAAATGACTAATCTTTCGATATGAAAAATGGGCTACAGACTCTTTTAAATAGACTATTTTTAACCCTTTTGTCTCGACAGTCTCATGAACAAAGTCATCCGTAAATTTTGTCACTTTTCTATTATACATTCTGAGCTTATGCTCCGGGTACCACCCACAAAATCGAATCCACTTTCCATTAAAATAGTTTCGAAAACAGACGCCATAAACTGATCTTGGATCAAAATTAAGAGCCAAAATTTCGCTTACTGACTCATTGCTCATCACCTCATCTGCATCAATTGACAAAATCCAATCGTATTTAGCATGCCCTGTCGCCATATTATGAAGCGGTCCAAATCCACAAAACTTGCCAAAAAAAATTCTAACATTGGAAAATCTTCCGGCAATCTCAAGCGTTTGATCCTTCGACCCCGTATCCAATACAACTACATCGTCAAATGCAGATAATGCCTTTAAACAAGCTTCTATAGTCTCTTCCGAGTTAAATGTTAACACTGTCACCGAAATCATCCGCACATTCTATCAGAGTAGAAAAATCGTAGCAAGTTATCCGATAATGGAATAAAATAGTCTCAAAAAAAATGGAGTACTATTATGGAAAAAACATTATCTATTATAAAGCCTGATGCAGTAGCAAAAAATGTAGTTGGAAAAATTTTAAGCAGATTTGAAGATGCAGGACTTAAAATTATTGCTGCTAAAATGACCCGCCTTTCTAGAGTGGAAGCTGAGAAATTCTACGAAATTCACAAAGAGCGCCCTTTTTTCAATGATCTAGTCTCATTTATGATTTCTGGCCCTGTTCTTGTAACAGCACTTGAAGGCGAAAATGCAGTTCTAAAAAACCGCGATCTAATGGGAGCAACTGACCCTAAGAAAGCAGACGCTGGCACTATCCGAAAAGACTTTGCCGATTCTATCGATGCTAATGCCGTTCATGGATCAGACAGCGCTGACAATGCTAAAACTGAAATTGCCTTCTTCTTCCCTGCAGATAAAATCTTCTCATGCGCCCCTAAAACTGGCTGTGGCTGCGCCCACTAAACAATCATTTATAACCCTATTGCAAAATCACAACAATAGGGTTATAATTCCTAAGTTATTGAAAATAAACGGATTAAATATAAACCACCTCCTTCCTATATAAAAAAATCCTGTCAGCGTTAATTAGAAATGTCACCCTCCTTGCCCATCTCAATACTATCGGCAAAGATACCAGCTTTCGCGAAAAGGACCTCTTTAAGAAGCTAAATGGCCGATGGCTCTACTTTTCACAAATAGATAACTAGCTAACTATTAACTACATACATTTATCCTTTTAACTATAAAGTTGAATTCAAAATAATATTTATGGTATAATAGATTTATATACATTTTTATTAATAATTGGAGGTTTATTATGTCATCAATTACATATTTTGGAATTCCCGATTTGGCTCAAATTTCTATAAAAGAGCCTACGTCAAGAATTCAAGAACTTTCTGAAGATTTCAATAAATTGATACAAAGTATCCTTCAAGAAAATGGACTAACTATTGAAGCATCAAAACCGCTCATTGATTATTGTATTGCAAATAAACAATTCATCAATCGCCTCAGCAAGGAAGATCAAAAAATACATTTATTATTATACCTTACACCTATAGTAGCTCATCAACAACTCCTAATCCACTCTACAAATATAGGCCTCCCTCCTGCTTCCCTTAAATTATTATTAGAAATGCGTAAAAAAGATGATAATGATTCGTTAATAAATAATTATATTAGAGTTTTTGATTTAAATGAAGAAAGAATACAATTTACCTATCTACATTATAAAAGAAGTGAAGATCAAGATCTTCTGAAATCACTTAATTCTCTCAATGAATTACGTGGATTAGGTAAAAAAACAACAAAATTAGCAGTTCATTTACTAAAAAAGAATCCAACCGAAAATAGATCAACATGTATTGATTATGCAAAAAAAATCAAAGAATTATATGATAAAACTGGCTGCGTTTATTCTGAATTCGTAACTATATCAGATAGGAATTTGAAACTACTTGATTCGCTTAGTAAACTAGATGATAAATATGAAATACATGCAGCTTATACATACGCACTAGGGAACCCAAGCATGCCTGTTTCATCGTGTATCGATTTTGCTAAAAAACTTAAAGATTTATGTCGCAATCATACTCTATCTATGGAATCATTAAAATTCTTATCCATTATGACCCATGAGAAGCCAGATGAGCTTAATTTTATTGCTACCTTTTGCACTAAATTAAGTGGTAGCGTAGTTGAGAGAGCTTATGAAAATTTTAACCATGACCAGGAATTAGATACTCATTTACGAATTCAGAATTCATTTAGTTTTCTAAATGAAACTGCACCACAGACTCCTCAACCGGAAGTAGATCCAGAACTAATTACACCACTGACTCCTCAACCGGAAGTAGATCCAGAACTAATTACACCACTGACTCCTGTTGACCTAGACCTAGTTGAAAACACAGCACTTTCTATACCACAATTAGAAATAGGCGTTATAGAGCCAATTGGAGCTGCAACTTCAGTACCTGTTGAACGACTATATTTTCTTCCTAACCTAGATGAATTTAATAAGGCTCAGACTCTTGGTAAGGACGTTACTCTTGGATTTAATCGTTCAGGAGAATTTCAAATTGTAACAAAACGTTGCTGGATTAGTCGTAAACTTCTAGGAATCATAAGTATAATTGGGCTAATTTTCACATTTGGAAAGCACCGCAATCAAATTGTAACAAGAAATGTAGAAACTATTTTAGAATTAATTATTCAGAGAATAATAACAGAAAAACTAGGAACTTATAGTCCGGATGAGATACCTAATTTGGATCATATTATAAAATTTGAGCCTTCTTTTATAGATCTCGATCTATTTATTAAAGATACAAATCACCATGAGGGAAATTTAGATATGCTTAAGTTGAGAAATATAGCTAAAAATGCAGTAAAAAAACACAAAGCAGCTTCTGCTGCTTAAGCGGCTCTTGACCAAGTTTCAAAGGAGATGGAGTGACTTTCTAAGAGTCTCCGTCCATTTGATCAGCAGTTCTAAAAGCGTCGATGACAACATCGGCGCTTACATCAAATGTCTCATTATGAATACTTTATTCTCTACAAGTTACCCTTTCGGTTATTTTTTGTAGGTATTCAGGGGCCGATTTTGTGATTCCAATCTTCTACACTAGGAGGGCAAAAGCGACCTTTTCGACGTGTATTTTATTAATCGATTGCTAATAGAGCGATTGCTGCCATACCTCAGGCGGCTGCTTCAGCATAGTTGGGAGTGCCATTTTTCTAAGATTTGGACGAGTTTTTTCGGGAACCTTTCACCGAAGGTTTCCGAAAAATAGTTCTTTAGTTCTGTGCACTCATCTTGGTACTTAGTTTTGTCTATTTTAAACAGGTTATCCAGTTCTTCTTTAGGTAGGTCTAAATCAGTTAGATCTAAGCTGTTTGGGACAAAGCCGATAGAGGTTATTTTCCCCTCTTCTATTTTTTCTAATCTGTTGAATATCCATTTGAGGACTCGGGCATTTTCGCCGTAGCCAGGCCAGATGTATTTGCCTTGAATGTTTTTACGGAACCAGTTGACGGAGAAAACTTTTGGCATTTCTCTTCCTGGTTTTTCGAGATTAAGCCAGTGCTGGAAGTAGTCGCCCATATGATAGCCGCAAAAGGGGAGCATAGCGAAGGGATCGTGTCTAAGGGTGCCGTGGGCACCTTCGGCCGCGGCTGTTATTTCTGATGAGACCGATGCGCCCATTAGGACTCCTTCGGGCCAACTATAAGCTTCTAGAACGAGCGGGACAAGACCGGCACGCCTTCCCCCAAAGAGGATGGCATCGATTGGGACGCCTTGGGGGCTATCACCTGCTGGATCGTAAATAGGGCAATACTTTTTAGAGACTGTGAATCTGGAATTTGGGTGTGCTGCTTTTTCACTTGAACCCCTTTTCCACGGATTCCCCATCCAATCAGTAAGTTCTTCTGGGGGCTCATTTGTCATCCCTTCCCACCAGACATCACCATCTTTTGTTAATGCAACGTTTGTGAAAATTGTATTTGTTTCTATGCTTTTCATTGCATTTGGATTAGATTCCATCGAAGTACCAGGAGCAACACCAAAAAAACCATTTTCAGGATTAACTCCATAGAGTCTACCATCTTTCCCAAAGTGCATCCATGCTATGTCATCACCAACACATTCAACTTTCCAATCTTTAAGAGCAGGCTGCATCATGGCAAGGTTTGTTTTACCGCAAGAACTTGGAAAAGCTGCTGCTATATATTTCATTTTCCCTTCAGGACTAGTCAATCCTAAAATGAGCATATGTTCTGCAAGCCATCCTTCATCTTTTGCGATTTTAGAACCAATTCTAAGGGCAAAACATTTTTTTCCTAAAAGGGCATTTCCTCCATAGCCACTTCCAAATGACCAAATCTCTCTTGATTCGGGAAAATGGACAATATATTTAGTTTTATTACAGGGCCATGGAACATCTTTTTGACCCGTCTCTAATGGCATTCCAACCGAGTGTACACCACAAATATAGTCACTCCCCTCTTTTAACGGGATAATTCGCGACATGATTTTCATGTTGCAAACTACATAGGGCGAATCGGTAATTTCAATACCAAATTTAGTATAAGGAGAACCTTTTGGACCCATTGCATAAGGAATAACATACATTGTTCTCCCTTTCATGCAATTTCTAAATAAGGTCTGTAAGATCGCTATCATCTCTAGCGGATCTTTCCAGTTATTTGTAGGGCCTGCATCAGATTGTTTAGAGGAGCAAATATATGTAGAACCTTCAACTCGCGCTACATCACTTGGATCAGATCTAGCATAGAAAGAGCCTGGTCTCTTTTTTAATCGAATCCATGTTCCATGCTCTTCCATAAGAGTTGCAAGTTCCTGGAATTCTGCATCCGACCCCGTACAAATGTGCACGCGTTCAGGCGAACATAATTCCTTAATCCCATTAATAAAGTGATCAATCTTATCTGACAAAGGATTTTTTCTTTTTAAAGCGGTCTAAGTATTCAAGTGCTTTTCCTGTCCCTAAACAGACTGCTAAAAGGGGACTTGGGGCAATGATAACAGGAAGACCACACTCTTTAATTAGGTATTTATCAAGACCTCTGATAAGAGCGCCGCCTCCAGCTAGAACTATTCCACGATCGACTAGATCGGCTGCAAGTTCAGGGGGACATTTTTCAAGCGTTAATTTTACGTTCTCAATAATCTGCTGAATAGGCTCTGAAAGACACTCTCTAATTTCAACTGAATTAATCCGTTTTGTAATAGGTAGACCTGCAACTTGGTCACGTCCACGCACTTCCATCTCAAGTTCATTATCGCCAAGTGGGTAAGCTGAACCAATTGTAATTTTAATCTCTTCAGCTGTTCTTGGGCCGATCATTAAGTTATAAGTACGGCGCATATAGTTAATAATACACTCATCAAACTCATCTCCTGCAATTCTAAGTGATCTAGACTCTACAATGCCGCCAAGTGATA
>CAMBTZ010000076.1 GCA_945870925.1 Chlamydia trachomatis
TTGGCAAATGGGATGAAATACGAAATGACAAGCTAAAGATCTATTCGCGTCTTATCGAGACAGATGTTGAATTAATGCCATATGTAGCAGAGTTTCTTTTTTATTTAGAAAAGCTAAAGATCCCATCTTGTGTTGTAACAAACTCCCTTAGAAAAGATATTGAGATGATAAAAAAACATCTTAACATCTTAGAAAAAATCCCCTATTGGATCACCAGAGAGAATTATCAAAACCCAAAACCTGCTCCTGATGGTTACCTCACAGCCCTTAAGCTTTTCCCGAAAATTTTACCTTCTGAAACAACCGGATTTGAAGACACATTAAAAGGGATAGAATCTCTAAAAGCTGCAAAAATTAATCCAATTCTTATCTGTGATCAAGGCCATCCTCAGCTAAAAGATGCTATAGGAATAAGGCACTTTAACTCATTTAAATCATTAATTTCTTAAGTAACCCTTTATAGCTTTATCCCATTCAAAAGTTACAACTTCATTTTTTTGACGATCAAAGCGAACTTCAATAGTAATATAAGGATAGGGATGCCGATTATCATAATCTCTTCCCTCGGTTTTTTCATGGATACGGAGTAGTATTTCCTTATTGTACCAACCGGGGTGCTTTAAATTCTCAGGATTTTTTTGGCAACGGATGAACCGGTTAAATTCAGCACTTTGTCCATCTTGGTAATAGTCCATAATCCATTTAATAATTTCTAAAGGTCTATCTTCATATCCTTCTACATAAAAATCTACCTCCGCACCTAACTGATGCTTCGAACTTTGCATAATTTTTGCCTTGTCTGCATAGAGGTTGTGCATAGGGCATCTGTGCCCTGTAGTTATCACAACGGGGCCTTGACTCTTCTCTTGAATATAATTTATTAGATCAATCAAAATTGGATAAATAAATTCTTGATTATCTTGGAATGGCAATCCGTGTTTATCAAGTCCACCACAATCAACTATCTCCTCTTTTCCACCCTCAGCCCGGATAGGTGGATTTATATCACTCCCTTTGCACCTAAAATACTCCTTATTGATTTTAAGGAGCATCCCCATGTAAAGCTCTTCCCAAGGATATTTAGGCCGTTTTTTTTCCTTTATTACGACTTCCGAAAACATTTTTTCATGATCTAACCGATAAATCGTCTCTTTCTTCTCGTTACACTTACGCACACGCTCATTCTCAGACTGGTCCATACGAGAACAGCCAATGCTAATAACTAAAAGCAAAATACATTTTTTGCTGAAATAGGGCATTTTATTCGGGCCTGAGTTTTAGAAATTCTTCAGGTGATTTTGCCATTAGAAAAGGATTAAGACTCATCTCCTCCTCTAAACTCCTAACAGTTTCCAGAGAAAAATTATGCCCTCCAAAAATTAGTGTATCCGGAGGCAACTTCTTAATCTTTTGCATCGATTCGAAATATTGAATTTCATCGCCTTCAAGCATTTTGCCACAGCCCCCTAAAAACAGGGCATCTCCGGAAAAAAGAGCCTTGCAGTCAGGAAAATAATAGCCAAGATGCTCTAATGTATGACCTGGCAACCCAAGCACTCGAACTGTAAAAGATGCAATTAGACATTCATCATCATCGATTACCTCTTGATCAATAAATTCTAACTCGTTGTGCTTCGGTCCAATAATTGTCGCTTCCGTCTTCCCCTTAATATAGACTGCATCCTCAACATGTGCCTTATGATGATGAGTCAGAAGAATAGCCTCAAGCTTTAAATCATGCTGCTCAAGCTCTTTTAAAATAATAGATCCATCTCCTGGATCTATTGAAATTGCCATTTTATGGCTACTAATCAAATAGGTAAAACTATCCTTTAAACAAGGGATTTGATAAATTTCAAAATCCCCATTGCTATTTTCACTTTTCCAAATATTTGTCATACACTTTAAATTAGCACAGATCTAAATATTGATCTATAATTGCTTGCAACCGTTTGTAAACATTAAGTTTAATAAGATAAAGATTGCGCGGAAGGTTAGATGGCCTATGATCGCGTTTTACATGAAAAGTAAGAGCATAGATGGCGGACTTTAGTACTGTTTGAAAGGCAATTTCATCTTCAAGATCCATTTCTAAAATAGTACTTTTTTGAGTCGACTCTCGTCCCTCCATATTTGGATAAAGCTTTACAAGTTCATTTACAATTTCATTTACTATAATTTTACAATCCCCCATGCTTTTAAAAAAAATATTTAAAGCATCATCTATATCAGCCTGATTTATATTAAGTGGTGTATCCATAACATTTCTAAAAACTTCACCCCTAATATCACGATTATCTTTCAATAAATACCAATTAGGATCAAACGGAATGTTTTTAAATGAAAGTCCTTTAGAAGACGCCTTTAAAAAAACCCTTTCTTGATGTTCTTCACACACCGCATCAAGAACATCCCTCTCCATAAACCATTTAGTCATTGTTGCAAGTCCATCTTCAGCCCAAACAGTATCACCTGATTGATCTGTCTTTTCTTCCAAAGAACAATGAAGATCACTAATCACTCCTGTTGAATACCGTTTCCCTGTGTCAAAAGACAAATCAACACCCGCTAAAATAATGGGATTGCACCCAAAATATATGGCATTCATAAAAGCAATTGTCGTTATAGAAAGAGCCTCTTCGCCAAGACCTTTCAACACTTGGTAATCTTCAATTCCAAGCTTATCCTCCATCCATTTTTCTATAGCACCCCCGGTCCCCGTTGTTAAATATCCAACGGGCCCTGCGTGAGAATAAAAAACATCAGGTTCCAATCTACATCCAAAAATTAGAGGGACATTATATGCTGTGTGAAAGGCAAGACGGGTGAATTCTTCAGGATTTGGGTCAATAGCATATAGTAAATGGGGAGTTATATTCATTGCAGAAAGTGCAGCAATTGCCGATCCTCCGGCTAAAATTAGAGCTTTATTCTCTAAACCCTTTAATTCTCCCTCTACTGCTTGAAGGGAAGGTCCTGCGCCACACACTATTGCGGGGCAATCTTTAAATCGATCCTTCCATAAACCAATATGAAAAGCTTCCGGTAATTTTTGAAAATTCCGAATCAGGTTCTTTGCTATTCTCTCTGAATAGATCAAATCAGTATGTATAGCTGATTCAATAGTAGCCTTTCTAAAAAGAAGTTTTTTAAGCTCTTCAAATCTAGTTAGATCATCATGCAGGCAAATCACCTCTATTTTTTCAAATGGAAATTGCCGAATAACTTCCGATACAAACAGATTAAGCGGCACATCACCTAAATAATATCGAAACTGAACCTGTGGATGTTCCAAAATTAGAGATGAATCGTTGTCGTCAATTTTTTTTATTGCTTCTATTCGATCTTCTAAGAAAACAATCTCTCTTTTACTATCTTTATTCACCCATTCTATTAATGTGTCAATATTGGGAGAGAATCCATATATATATAAAACATCAAAATCACCAGAAAATTGAGCATCATATAATTGCCACTGAACTTCTTCATTGCTCTCATAAAATTGAGTAATAATCGATAATTCAGGATATTTAGTCTCTAATCCCATTCAAATTTTCCCTCACTCCAATTTCCTTTTCGCAAAGCTATCAACAAACCATCATCATATTTTTTTTCTATATAAGACAAACCTTGAAAAAGACCTTCACTTTTAAGTTCTCCAATTTCTGAATAGATCCTTCGATCAAATTGATCGGGATTATGATAAAAAAGCTCTTCAATAACAATTCCGTTCTCATTTTTTCTTATATAATTATTCACTGGAATATCATCTTTAAACTCAGCAATTAATCTCTCAGTTCCATTTACTCCCCGAATGACATGGACACCCTCTTTTTTTCCGTGACTATATCTTCCTTCACGAAGGAGAATGCCATTTTTAGCAAAAAGTGAATACTCACCATTTAGAAGGCCTTCTGAAAAACAGACTCTAGACTTCTTTTCACCAGTGTTATAAAAAACTTCAGACATGCCATCCACTGTCTCTTTGGAATAAAGCTCACCTCCCGGATAGAACCTGTATATCTGCTGGAATTGTAATACTTTTTTTCCAAATAATGACAACGCAATGATCTCTTCTGTGTTTTCACCTAAATATAGAAATTTCAATCTCTCCCATAACGGCTTTATTAAAAACTCATAAATGGGATTGCCCTCTAAATCAACTTCTAATAATATTTTTGCCCTCTGAAATCCTTTTTTATCCACTCCATTTCTCAATTTTTCTAAAAAAAGATCGAATGCATGTCCAATTGAGTCATCATTGATTTTTAGAATAACCTTTCGTAATTTTTCCTGATCAATTTCATTTTTTAAAGAACTATTATAATCGATCAGTTTTGGGTTTTTTATAAATTCTTTCATCCATATTAAGCCTTCCTTTAAATCCCTTTTTTCACTTCCATCCATCCCAATTAAATTAATTGGATCGCAGCCTAAAAAATAAGCAACATTAAGAGCAAAACACCCTACATTCCAGCCCGCATCAACCTTAAAAGAATCAAGCCCGATCTCTTTATATATCCATTTTTCTAATTCCCATCCCTCTGAATATCCCATCCAAATTTTAGGCCCCATGTGCATTTTAAAAAGCTCTTCGCACATCCGGTTTTGATAAAAAAGAGGAAATGAAACTTTTCTAATACATTCATATAATTCAAGTGGCGGCCACGGATCAATAAAGAATCCCGCATCAATTCTGACTCCCCAACTAATCAATTTTGGAATGCTTGAACCCGCAGCAAAAATTAGGGCCTTATCCTGCATTGCAATTATTTTTTCTCTATTCTCTTCAAGTGACGGCCCTGATCCACAAAGGATTATGGACTTCCCTTGAAACATCCCTTTTAATTCAATACCATTAATAAACGACTTTGCGTGAAGAAGATTCCCTTGAATATTACGGATAATTGTCCTTCCGAAATCGACATACTCTGAAATCGACATATGATACCTGTCCATAAATTGTCGAAACTGAGTGAGCCTCCCGATAAATTGCTGCTTTTTAAAGACGAATTTTTTTGCAATATTTTGATATTCGATCTCCTCATCCAATATTATTTCGATATTTGAATGAAATATGAAGTCCGATAATGATAAAAAAGAAGAAATTTTTTCTACACTTTTTTCAACAAAAACAACTTTTCCACCACGATTTAAAAATGGAACTATTGAATCAAATATACGAACAACGCCATCAACAAAAATAACTTCTGAATCCGGAAAAATAGTAAATTTTACTATTGGAAAATGATATGTTTTTGCTTCTATAGAAAGTAGTCTAAATGCAAGATAAGGATTTTTCTCTTGCATCCACTGCAAGGCGGACAAGTTCTGCGTAGGGCATAAGTTCATTTTTAACAATCTCTCCATTTCTATCGCACATTATCACACCTTGCCCATTTGCAATCGCAATAAAATAGGCTCCGACATAATAATTATATCCTAATACTTGCTGTAGAGCCTTTTCCGATAAATCTATAGCCTTACATTCTATCAAAATTAGAGGAAAAAGGGGAAATTCTTTATGAATATTACCCGAAAAACAGACTAAATCAAAACGCCTCTTTGGAATTTTTTTCCCTTGTAAATGAGGCAGAGTTGAAATTTCTTTTTCAATCGCAATTAATTCTCTTGGAAACCCAAATTTCAAAGTCATCTCCAAAAGAAGTGATTGCCGAACTATCTCTTCAGGCTTCATTCAACATCCAAAATTCCAAGAGTTTGGTTACGTCGTTCGTACATAACCTTAAGCTTTTGATCCTCCTCACTTCTATAAACAAGAAAATGATCTCCGGTTAAATCAATTCTCATTGTCGCCTCTTCCATAGTCAACATTGGAATCTCTCTTTTTTTACGCTTCACAACCTGAGGGGGCTTAAATTCTTCTTCAATCCTTTTAAATGTAATTTCCTCAATCTGATCATTAATATAATCAATATCTTGAGTCTTACTATCAAGCACTTGAATAGCCTTTTCCTCTAATTCGGAAGGCTTTTTAAAATGATGATCTTGAATTCTAGTTTTCCATCTTCTTATTTTTCTTTTTAACTTATCGCATGCAAGATCAATAGCATGGTACATATCATCAAGTTTTGAACCAGCCTTTCTAATCATTGCATGGTTAACCACAATCTTAAAATGAGAAAATCGATATTCAATCTCTACGCGATGCTCTTCCCTTTGAATATCAAGGTAAACATGTACCCCAATAACAGGAGGAGTCATCTCTTCAATCTTTCTAAGTCTTATAACAATATGCTCCCTAATAGGAGCCGTAACTTCTAAATTCTTACCAAAAATAATAATTTTGTCACTATTTTCAACACCTAAAGAACTAACACTCTGAGCCATATTATAAACCTACCGTTCATTCAATCAGACTCTATCCAAAACGATCTATATTGTCAAAATGTCGCATCGAGAGGGACTCGAACCCCCAACCACTTGGTCCGAAGCCAAGTACTCTATCCGATTGAGCTATCGATGCAAAAGAATAATGATCAAATATACGCTTTTACTTATTTTTCTGCTATCCTATAAGTAAATGGATGCAATTGTTCTTAAAACAACTCAGTTCGAAGATGATGGAAAAATTCTAAAGCTTTTTTCTAAAGAAGCAGGAATTATTTCAGTCATTATTAAAAAATTAGGACGAAAAGCGACCTACTTTCAAACAGTAACCTCCCCCCTTGCAAGAGGTGAATTTCACCTAACCCGTCATAAAAGCGACCTCTATACATTAGGTG
>CAMBTZ010000077.1 GCA_945870925.1 Chlamydia trachomatis
GCTGATAAGATTAAAACTTGATCTGATGAAAATCCCGATGATGTCATATTAGCATGATAATTGACTTGAATCGTATTCAGAGCATCTAATGTTAAATTACTACCACCTGCCCAATTAAAATTATCCGCAACAGTGATATTTCCAAAAAAACCTGTCCCATTTGCAGAAGCTGTTAAATTAGCATTATTTAAAGCATATTCGAGAGCAGAAGTTGTTATAATCGGAGAGACATTTACAATAATAAAATCAGGAGATGTAAAGTTAGATCCATAATTAGCAGCTCCTCCAACATTAATATTAGGAGCAATCACATTAAGTGTTCCAGCATTAATACCTGACACATTCACTAAAGCATCCAATCCTAAATAACCATTTGATGTTAAAGTAACTAATCCACCTGTACCACCACTGCTATTTCCATTAGATTGAATTGTCACTGGTGAAGTCGTTCCGGAAATCAAAAGAGAGGTAAGTGCGTTTACGCTAATTGCCCCTCCAGTTCCTAAAGCTGCATTACTTGTTGAAATCAACTGAGATGCCGGATCTATATAAACATTTGTTGTTGGACAATTTAAGCCTAAATTTCCAATCGTAATTATCCCGCCATCACCACCGTTATTAGATGTATTAATAACACCTGATAGAATAGCAATTGTCTCTCCATCAATTACAACAGGACAACCAGTTGTCTGTATTAATCCTGAAACTTCAATTGCGCCTGCGCATACAGTCGGGCTTGCTGCTATCAAACTAACACTTCCCTCTCCTGTACAAGCACTTAAATTTAATTGCGCATTAGCAGTTTGATTAATTGCTAACGTATAAGGATTTCCATCTGCAAGCAACTGAATTACATCAGCTGAGATTGTTCCGTCTGAATCAATTCCATAACCTAATCCACCGGAAGCTCCATTTGTAACAATCGCTATCCTAGTACTAGAAGTAGGCTGGACTATAATCTGAACACCTGCACCTAAAGCGCAAGTACCGGTAGCTGACAAAACACCAAGGGGCGAAATACCTGAATTTACAACTCTATAACCAATTAAAATAACATCACCATTAGTTGATGTTATAGAACCTAAGTTTGAAATTGTAGTCGTTGATGCACCTCCATAAGTCATATCCGCATTAGGATTAAAACTTGCAGCACCACCTGCTAACTGAAGAGTCGACCCTAAAAATGATCCAGCAATAATTTGTCCGGTTGCACCAACAGTAATTCCAGACGGATTGACTAAATAAATATTTCCAATTACACCCGGTTGATTACCCGTAGTCATAAAACCGTTCAAAGTACTCGGACTTCCACCGGTTACAGTATTTAAAACATAGTAGTTTCCACTTATAACAGTAGATTGAAATGTGAGCGTCTCTCCTGCCGAACTAGAAAATTGATTCCAACTAATCGCCGTTATTGGCGAAGCCGTAGTAACAATAAGGTTATTAGAAGTTCCGGAGAGGTTAAATGCTCCAACTCCACTATCAGTTGTTCCACCAGTAGGATTTGCTATAAGATAAGAACTGAGAAATATACTTGCATAAATGAAATGACGTGCCATAATAATAGTACTCTTAGTTATTTTAAATTTACAAATAACAGATAACTATTATTATTGAAACTGATTTTTTTAATTATGAATTTAAAAAAGTCTCGACACGTCTTGAAAGGTTGTATAAATAAAAAAAACAATCATTAAAACAACAAATGGGAGGACGATCTTCTCCAAGACTTTAGAAGAAATTTTCCTTCCCGTAATCCACTCATACAGAGAGAAACAAATATGACCACCATCAAGAACAGGAATTGGTAACAAATTAATAATCCCTAAGTTAAGAGATATTAGCGCCATCCAATAAAGCGCCTCTTTAAATCCTATATTTAAACTTTGCTTGACTACTTTAACAATTCCAACAGGTCCAGAAAGCCATTTTGGACTTAAAGATCCACTTACTAATGATGAGAGTGTTTGCGAAATTTCTAAAATCACTTCCCTAAAAACTTGAAAAGGGGGCGGATTGTAAACCACTAATTTATCTGTAATAGCACCACCTGCAAAAATATATTCAGGTGCATTTACATTATGTGATAAGCTTCTTACAACTTGAGCTTCAAAATCTTCTCTCTTCGGCTGATATAAAGACTTAAACTGGTCAGCTGTTTTCGGTTCAATCGGATTTAATATGTGCAATTCACCTTTTGAAACAAGCGCTTTATTTGTCCCTATATTATCTGTTAACTCTTTTAGATCATTCCAATTAACACTATCAACAAAAGATTTATTAGCATTTTCCCAAGAAATTGTTCCGACCGCTTTGCTTCTATCAATTATAAGCAAAACTTTATTGTTTCTTAACTCACTAAATATCTCTAAACCATTTGCAACTGAATTTCCATTTACTGCTATTATACGATCACCTATCTCTAATGGACGATCTAATTCAGAAACAGAATAATCCCTAAATTTTTTAAATTCATCAGCTAAATCTGAATCGATGTAAGAAAAATTCGCTTTAACACTACCTAATACATCAATTTCATATGGAATAAAAAAAAGTTCTTCTTTAGATGCTGTCATTCCAAGAGCGCGCTTCCAATCTAAAAATTCATCTCTAGCCTGCGAACTTATCTGCAAATCATTTAATGATTCTCTTGGCACTCTTGCATGAATTGTATTTCCATTTCTCTCAATTGTTAAGTAGACATCACTTCGATTCACTATTTTATTTAATTCTAAGGTGGAGAAAACAGTCTCTCCATTAGCCCAAATTACTCGGTCACCTTTCTGAATTCCCGAATTATAAGCAGGTGAATATTTCCCCACTTTTGGGTCAAATCCATAAAAGATAACATAATTAGCCGGTACGGCACCAATTGTTTTGATTCCCTTTAGAACTCCGGGCATTTGATAGGATTGAAGATTATATTGATATGGAGTTTTTTGATTTGTAAAATAATCAACCTTGTCGCCTTGAATATCAATAGTTTCGCTATTAGCTACTCCGCCTGAAATTAACTCTTTAAATCCAGTGAATTTTTTTCCACCGTACTCAGTAATCGTATCACCCGGTTTCACCCCTTTCTGACTAAGTTCCGACTTAGTATCCACCCAACCTATAATGTTAGTAAATTCTTCAAATCGTTTCTCCCTTCCGCCAAGCACCCATATTGTTGTAAAAACTAGAAATGCAAAAACTATATTAACTATTGGGCCAGCTATTGCTACTTTAATTCGATCCCAAGGACGTTTACCATAAAATCCATCTTTAACTAAGTGAGGATCAACGCCGCCCTCTTTTTCCATACCGGAAATTTTTACATATCCCCCAAATAGAAGATAACAGACCTGCCATTTTACCCCATCTCGCATCCATGTATATATAGGTTTACCAAAACCTATACTAAAAACTTCAACACGCATGCCCACTCGTCTTGCAACAATGTAGTGACCAAGCTCATGTATGAAGACAAGAAAACTCAGGCCTAACATAGCTAAAATAAAATGTAAGATATCAAAATTCATAGTTTTACAATCTTGGTTTGCAATTATGTTTTACAATCTTTGCGCCTCTAGCCTAGCTTCTCTATCGACTTCTAATAATGTATCTACACTCGTAACGTGGAGTACATTATGGCGTCCAAGGAGAGTCTCAAGCTTTTCCGCAATACCCAACCAGCTTAACTCACCTCGGCAAAACCTTTCAACTAATACCTCGTTTGCAGCATTTAAAACACAAGGCAAACTACCCCCGGCTCTTAAGGATTCGTACGCTAGAGCAAGACAACGAAATTTTTTCATATCAGGTAAATAAAATTCAAATTTACTATTTTTTATAAAATCAAACGGCGTTTCTTCCCTCTTTATTCTCTCCGGATAAGTCAAGGCATATTGAATCGGAAGTTCCATAGAAGGTAAATTAACTTGAGCCTTCATCGATCCATCAATAAATTCAACAAAACTATGAACAACACTCTGGGGATGAATGACTACATCTATTTTTTCTACAGGAAAATCAAAAAGCCACCTTGCTTCAATGACTTCAAATCCTTTATTCATCAATGTCGAACAATCGATGCTGACTTTATTTCCCATTGTCCATGTAGGGTGCTTAGCTGCACATGCTGCAGTAACGTTTTTTAATTCCTCTTCAGAATAATTTAAAAATGGTCCGCCGGAAGCAGTTAAAATGACTCTAGAAACTGAATTTTTCTCTTCACCTAGTAAGCACTGAAAAATCGCACTATGTTCACTATCAATTGGAAAAAGAGTTACACCATTTTCCTTAGCAAGCGTTGTAATCAATTCACCGGCAGAAACAAGCACTTCCTTATTTGCCAAAGCCACCCGTTTTTTTGCTTTAATCGCTTCCATCACAGGTAAAATTGCCATCGAACCGACAACACCAACAATCACAGTATCAATAGAATGATAACTTGCAACTTCACATAAACCCTCAATACCACTTACAACATTCATCGAAGGCTGCCGCCTTTTCAATTCCTTAGCCGCCTTTTCCTCAAAGAGACAAATTATCTCTGCCCCTGTTTCAAGCGCCTGTGCTTCAATCAAATCAACATTACTCTTAGCAGCCAGGCCACAAACCTTAATCTTCTCGCCTAAATGCCTTGCTACATTAAGAGTCTGCTTACCAATCGACCCCGTACTACCTAAAATTGAAATTCTTTTTTCCATAGCCCCAAGGCTACACCTCCATCTAGTAAATGTCAACCCACCTCTAACTCATCACTTCGGTCAGGTTTAGAATATAGATCTTTAATTTTGATTTAATAGGTTTAGCAGAAGAGACACTTTTTATTTGCAGTAGCTATTGCACATCGAAGCAGGACTCTGTTTTACAGGTCAGATGCAGATGACTTCAATGAAAAAACCGTATCTGATAGATACACCTATCAAAACAAAGTCGCAAAGAAACAAATGCGCAAAAAAAGAAGAGGCCCTACTGCGCATCCACTATTTTATAAATATAGCAAATTCAATTCGCTATAAAATGGATTTAAAAATAAGAAAGGTAGATCTAGATTTCAGTTTAAAAAGACGTTCTAGGTTTTAGAACAGGCTCTTAAACTATAAACGAAGAAACAGCCTTTTTAATTCTTTCTAAAATAACATGATAAAGATCATTGTCCGGCAATTGAATATCAATCCAAACTGTGGAAAATTTGAGATCATCCATTTTTCGAAAAAGATCGTATAAACGATACGCAATTACTTCAGGTTGATCATCTCTTCCTAGTGAGTAGAATGGAAGGTGATCTGGATACAATCTATTTTCATAACCTAAAATAGCATCTACGCTAAACAGCGCAGATTCATCTACAATCAATTTAGCATTAGGACTATAATGTTTAAACATAGATCCAGGAGAAATTTTCTTATCCGAAACAGATAAGTTTTCATTCAGCACCATCTTAATCTCCGAAATACTTAAAAATCCAGGTCTTAAGATATGCCAAAAACCATTAATCCAGCCTATAATTGTTGATTCAACTCCATAAATGGGCTCATCCCCTTTTAGCACAGGAATATCTCCTCCAAAATCATTTTCAAGATGAGCGTGCCGTGTACTTGATGGCCTGCCTGATAAATTGGCAGATGGAGCTGCAAGAGGACCTGTTTGATCTATTAACTCAATTGCACTTTGGTGATTTGGCATACGAATTGCAATTGTGGAAAGACCACCAGTAACACTTTTATTTATAGAATCATTTGCATCAAGAATTAATGTAAGAGGCCCCGGCCAAAAGCACTCTACCAAATCAAAAAATGACTGTGGAGGACTCTTTACCAAATCAACCACTTGATCCATGTTAGATATGTGGACAATCAACGGATTTTGACGTGGTCTTCCCTTTAAACGGTAAATAGAATCAATTGCATTAGGGTGCTTGATTGAACCTGCAAGACCGTAAACAGTTTCAGTCGGAATAATTACGTTTCCACCTGCATTCAAAATTTCCACTGCTTTTTCAATTTCGATTAACATACTCTCTCTATGGGTTACAATGTTCACAAAAACGAGGGTGCACACTTACTTTTGCATCCCAAACAGGGTGGTTTTCCTCATAAAAACACCCACTACACAACCATTTTCGAGAAAGCGGAAATCTTGTTGGAAGATGACAAGACAAACACTCTCTCCCAAAATTTATTTCACTTACTCCCCACCCCGGTGTCTGGCAAATAGGGCAATAGCGACTTAACCTTCTAAATAAGAGAATTCCTAATTTTCGAATTGTCCGACCTCTAGTAGGATTCCTATGAGCTCTCATATCTGTTTCTAAATAAGCAGATTGATCTGGCGAATTTTGAACACAGCATAAAAACGCTTTTTTCAAAAGATTAATGTCTTGAACACCTTTAAAAATAATTGATTTATCTTCCCAAATATTCGGGCGAACAATCAAAGCATGAGAGGGAAACATCACACTTTTTAGGAATCCATCAATACCATCCATTGATTGGAGGGTAGTTGCTTGAAAATTTGTATCTCTAAAGGACCTCGTTTCGGAAACCTCAATTTTTCTCACCGCATCAACAAATACGAGTGTTTCCACAGAAAAAACTCCTTGGAAAAAACTACTAACAAAAGAGCCTTCACTAGCTACACCTAAGCTTGCTCCAGCAATTTCCA
>CAMBTZ010000078.1 GCA_945870925.1 Chlamydia trachomatis
TTAAATATTATATAAAATATTTTAGCAACTATACGTTTTCCCTTGAAGGCATTCTAGCATATATGATTGCTCTTTGGATTTTAGAGGATTTCTTTATGTTAAAACGTGAGGAAGGGGAAGCTTTTTTAAGCAACATTGTGGAGAGAGAAAATGTCACATAATATCAAAGCTACAGGAAAGGTAGTTGCAGCACTTGGGAATTTATTGAAAGTTGCGTTTACCGGTGACATTTTACAAGGTGAAATTGGATTTATTCAGCTTGAAAATGAGTCATTAAAATGTGAAGTCATCGAGATTGATAATGGTATTGCTAAGGTTCAGGTGTTTGAAGATACAAGAGGTGTAAAATTCGGTACTTCTGTTCATTTTACAAAAGAGCAGCTTGAAATTGAACTAGGGCCAGGTTTACTTGCTCAGATTTTTGACGGCTTACAAACACCATTAGAAGAATTGGCTGATATTTCAGGTCTTTTTTTGCCGCGTGGAGTTCAAATTGAATCACTTGATCGTGTAAAGCGATGGGACTTTAAGGCTGTTGCTAAAATTGGTGATAGTTTGAAGCGCGGAGATTGCATTGGTGTTGTTCCTGAATCCCATTTCACTCACCAAATTATGCTCCCTTTTGCAATGTATGGCAAATATCGACTGACTTGGATTAAAAGTGCCGGTAGTTATCCTGTTGATACAGTGATTGCTAGAGTTACAGATGAGAAAGGAAAAGAGCATGAACTGACAATGTATCAAAAATGGCCAATTAAGTTTGCTCTAATGCAAGGACAGAGAAAAAAAGCGACTAAAGCTCTGATTACCGGTATCAGAATTATTGATACGATGGTCCCTCTTGTCAAAGGGGGAACTGCTGCAACGCCTGGCCCTTTTGGAGCTGGAAAAACAGTAACTCAGCAGTTAATATCAAAGTATTCAAACGTCGATATTGTTGTGATAGCAGCTTGTGGTGAAAGGGCCGGTGAAGTTGTTGAAACTCTAAAAACGTTCCCTACTCTGACAGATGTTCATTCAAATCAACCCTTGATGAACCGAACATGTATTATTTGTAATACATCATCTATGCCTGTCGCTGCTAGAGAAGCATCAGTATATGTTGGTGTAACAATAGCTGAATACTACAGACAGATGGGCTTGGATGTTCTCCTTCTTGCTGACTCAACTTCAAGATGGGCGCAAGCAATGCGAGAAATGTCTGGTAGATTAGAAGAAATCCCCGGTGATGAAGCTTTTCCAGCCTACTTAGCTTCTAGAATTGCTGCATTTTATGAAAGAGCAGGTGTAATTGAACTTCCTAATTCTAAAGAAGGGTCTGTTACTATTATAGGTGCAGTATCACCTGCTGGCGGAAATTTTAGTGAGCCTGTAACTCAAGCGACTATGAATGTTGTTGGCGCTTTTATTTGCTTATCAAGAGAATTCTCCGATAAACGAATCTATCCCGCAATTGCGCCCTTAGAATCATGGTCAAAGTATTTAGAAGCATTTGGTGATATGCTAAAGCTTGAAATTCCGGAATGGAAAAAATGGATAGAACGCGCTCTCAAATTATTAAAAGGTGGCGATGAGATCGGAAGAAGGATGGAAGTTGTTGGACAAGAAGGTATCAGTTTAGACGATATGATTATTTATTTAAAATCTGAACTTTTTTCATTCTGTTACTTGCAGCAAAATGCCTTTGATAAAGAAGATGCATACTGTTCCATAGAGCAGCAAAAGGCGCAGTTTCAGTTGATGAATCAGATTTTTGATAAAGAGTATGATTTTGATTCCCACGATGCTGCAAGAAGTTATTTTCTTCAAATGCAGACAAAAGTGAAAAACTTAAACTTCCTAAATTATGAATCGAGTGCATATAAAAAGCTTCTTACTGCTTTGCAAGAAGAGTTAGAAAAAAGACATGCAATGGGTGGGGTGTAAATGCAAAAGTATTATGAAGAGATTATTGAGATAGATAACAGTACGTTTGTTGTTGTTGCAGAAGATGTTGCAATTGGTGAGATGGTCAGAATTGATAAACAAGATGGAACAAAGCTTTCAGGTCATGTAATCAGCTTTGATGGAACTCGCGTAATTGTGCAAGTTAGAGGTCCTACAAAAGGGCTATCAACAAATGATAGAGTTGTTTTTTTGAAAAAAACAATGGGAGTAATTGTTGGAGATCATATTTTAGGGCGTATTCTTAATTCAATGGGAGAGCCTATTGATGGCGGACCTCACATTGAAGGGGTCGAAGTTGCAATTGGGACAAATTCTGCAAATCCGGTTAAGAGAATTATTCCACATGGAATGATCCAGACAAATATCCCTATGATTGATCTGTTTAATTGCCTTGTTGAGTCGCAAAAAATACCTATCTTCTCAGTCGCAGGAGAGCCTTATAACCAGCTTCTTATGCGAATTGCTAATCAGACCGATGCAGACGTTGTTTTAATTGGAATTATGGCTGCTCGATATGATGACATTCATGCCTTTATTGATAATGCAAAACGTATGGGTTCATTAGAAAAAACGACAATATTTGTCCATAAGGCAACTGATTATCCTGGTGAGTGTCTTTTAATTCCTGACATGGTTTTAACTGTTGCAGAGCAGTTTGCTGAACAAGGGAAAAAAGTTCTTGTTCTCCTGACAGATATGACAGCTTTTGCAGACGCGCTAAAAGAGATTGCAATCAGTTTGGAGCAGGTGCCTTCAAATCGTGGTTATCCTGGGTCTCTTTATTCCGATCTTGCATCACGCTATGAAAAAGCTATTGATATTGAGGGTCTTGGCTCAATTACTATCATTGCAGCAACAACAATGCCAGGAGATGATGTAACCCATCCTGTGCCAGATAATACCGGCTATATTACAGAAGGTCAGTTTTATTTAAGAGGGGGTCGAATTGAGCTTTTTGGATCTTTGTCAAGATTAAAGCAAAACGTGATCGGTGGAAAATCAAGTCGCGATGATCATGGAGCCCTTATGAATGCTCTAGTTAGATTTTATGCGGAAGCTTTAAAAGCAAGAGAGCTTTATAGCATGGGATTTAAACTCTCAAAATGGGATGAAAAGTTAATAAAATACGGTGATCTTTTTGAGGAAAAATTAATGGACTTAAACGTCAATATCCCTCTTTTTGAAGCCCTCGATTTAGGTTGGAAAATTTTATCAGATTGTTTTGATCCTATGGAAGTTGGGATTAAGCAAGATTTAATTGAAAGGTATTGGAAGAAGTAGGGTAATGACACAGCTGAAATATACCAAAATTGAACTTGTGAGGCTTAAAAAAAAGCTAGGGCTTTTTAGGAAGTACTTGCCCACATTGCAATTAAAAAAAATGCTTCTTCAAGCTGAAGTGAATAAGGCTAGAGAGGAATTAAGGAAATTAAAAGAGATCTATGAAAAAGAGAAAGCAGAAGCTTTAAAGCACGCCCCTCTTTTAAATGATTCGGCTGTTCATGAAGTAAAATCTGCTTTTGAGATCGATGAAATTTTTACGACATTTGAAAATATTGCTGGAATTCAAGTGCCTGTTTTAGAAAAGCTCTCATTTAAAAAGCCCCAAATGAGTTTAATCAAGAGTCCGGTTTGGATCGATACTATCATTGAAATTGTTCGCAAACTTAAGCATACATATGAAAAAGTTATCATCGGTATGAAGAAAAAAGAGATTATGGAAAGTGAACTTAGGACCGTCTCTATACGAGTGAATTTGTTTGAAAAACGGCTTTTGCCTGAACTTGAAGATCATATTAATAAGATTCGAATATTTCTAGGAGATCAGGAGTTGCAAGCAGTAGCCCAAGCTAAAGTTTCAAAAGAAAAAATTCTAAAACGGAAAGTGGAAGTTGCGAGGGGATCATGAGAGTGCCACTAAAGAAGATTCTTTTTATAGGTTCTAAGCAAGCCCATGCTACATTTTTTGAAAGAGCCCAAAATATTGGATCATTTGAATTTATCTCTGTTAGTGGTGAAAAGCCTCATCTATTGCCTAAATCTATAGAAGATCTAAAGCTTGCTATCAAAATATTAAAAAAGCAGCCTGTAAAGGAGATTCAATCAGAAGTTGAGAGAGATAGAGCAAAATTTTTTATAGATCGGATCATTACTTTAAAGTCTGAAATTGATCGATTATCTGAAGACCGAAGACTTCTTGATGCTGAGATTGTTAAAGTTCATCCACTTGGTCACTTTAGTATAGAAGAGTTAAACGCTCTAAAAGAAGATACAGGGAAAGTTTTTCAATTTTTCTTTGTTAGACACGATAGATTAAAAAAAGCAGATATTCCAAATGAGCTTATCTTTATAAAAAGAGAACTTGATTTTGATTATTACTTATACATTGGAGATGACAAATTTTCTCATCCCGCTTTAACTGAAGTCTATATTAGAAAACCCTTGGATGAGCTTTACCAGGATAAACAGAGATTTGGTGATGAAGTTCATGAAAAGGAGAGAGAATTAAAAACTCTTACTTGCTGTTTTGATGAGTTAGAAGAGATTTTATTAGAGGAGCTCGGCCATTTAAATCTCACATTTGCAAAAGGGGATGTTGATTACTATTTAGATGAAGAGCTTTTTGGTATTGAGGCGTGGGTTCCTGAAAATAAGATGGCCGAATTAGCAAATCTAGTTAACGGGTTACCTATTTATATGAGCAAAGTTGCTATTGAAAAAAGTGATGTTGAGCCCACATATTTAGAAAATACCGGTATATCTAGAATTGGCCAAGATCTTGTTGAAATTTATGATATCCCATCGACAGGCGATAAAGATCCCTCATTTTGGGTGATTTGCTCATTTGCCCTCTTTTTTGGAATGATTGTTTCTGATGCCGGATATGGATTTCTTTTTCTCCTAGCATCGCTTTTTCTGCGCTTTAAATTCCCTAATTTAAAAGGGGTTAAGCAAAGAATGCTAAATCTTGGTCTAATACTTTCCTGCACAAGTATAATTTGGGGTGTTTTAATAGCCTCATACTTTAGCTTAGGTTTTGATCCGACAAATCCGATGTGTAAAACATCTGTTTTGTACCATATATCACTCAAGAAAATTGAATATCATATGAGTGCTGCCGATGAAACATTTGATGGCTGGAAAAAAGAGTACCCCCAAATGAGTGAGGCAAAAACTCCGGTTGCAATTTTACAAGCAGGTTACAAAGAGATTAATGGTAAAAAAAACTATAAATTTATGAATGAGATGAATGATGGACTCCTTCTTGAAATTGCAATTCTTGTCGGAATTATACATTTGAGTATCTCATTTCTCCGAAATCTATACCGTAATTGGTCAGGAATTGGATGGGTCATTACAATGTGGGGCGGCTATCTCTTTCTTCCAAAGATTGTAGGATCAATATCACTTATTCAATATCTTGGCCTACTTGGAAGTTATAATACATGCGTTATGGGGCAGCAACTTCTATTTGGCGGTCTTGGGATTGCATTTATTCTTATGCTCATCCAACAAAGATGGATGGGGCTTACAATTGTTTTCAAAGTGATTGAAGTGTTTGCCGATACACTTTCCTACCTGCGTCTTTATGCACTCGGTCTTGCAGGCATGATTATGGCCTCTACATTTAATGATATGGGAGAGATGGTAGGTGGGGGAATTCTTGGTGCCCTTGTAATTCTATTTGGCCATACGATAAATATTACGCTGACAATTTCAGCAGGAGTTCTTCATGGACTTCGTCTCAATTTTCTGGAATGGTACCACCACTCGTTTGAGGGGGAAGGGAAAAAATTTCGTCCACTAAAATTATTTACTAAAGATTAAGGAGAATTATATGGCTTTTGATTTTATTGGCCCAATGTGTGCCCTTTCATTTAGCGCTATTGGAGCGGCAATCGGTTGTTCTATTGCAGGTATGGTATCCCATGCTGTTATGGCTAGAGTTGAAGAGGGACAAGGAAAAATGATTGGTCTTTCCGCAGTACCTGCATCTCAGCTTATTTACGGATTTATTTTAATGCTGCTTTTGAAAAATGCAATTGAGTCGGGCTCTGTTACTATCATTACATCAATTGCAATCGGTGTCGGATCAGGATTGGCAATTTTAGTTGCAGCTATCTATCAGGGAATGTGTTGCGCAAGTGCTATTCAAGCTGTTGCAAAACAACCATCACTTTTTGGTAAGACATTTGTTATTATCGGAATTGTGGAATCATTTGCCCTCTTTGCTTTTGTTTTTGCCTTGCTATTAATGTAAGCACTGAAGATATATAGGTGGATGACAAGAGATGAACGTGATACGTTGGGTGTTGTGCAAGTTCCTAAGGATAAGCTTTGGGGCGCGCAAACCCAGCGTTCAAAAGAAAATTTTTGTGTGGGCAATGAGCTTATGCCAAAAGAGCTCATTTTAACTCTAGCCCTTGTAAAGAAGGCTTCGGCGATTGTTAATGCAGAGCTTGGGTTACTGCCTGTAGAAAAAAAAGAGCTCATTGTTAAAGCTGCT
>CAMBTZ010000079.1 GCA_945870925.1 Chlamydia trachomatis
GTCACTTCGGAGGATATTCTTAGAGTAGAGACGCTGCTTAATAGTAGACCCAGAAAGGCTCTTAGCTTTGAAACACCCCAAGAAGCATTTGATAGACTATCTTCAGATATGTTATACTTGAGGGCACAATAGTGATTTCTAATAATTTCTATACCTTTTTTTGTGCACTTCAAGGTTCAAAGTGCCATAAAAATAGAATTTATCAAGTGCAAACAAATCGGAACTCGCCGCAAGCGAGAATATCGGCATATAGATATTTAGGTTAAATTTTATTTAATAAGCTAGAATACATGATAAAAAGGATATGCTTGATATGCATGATGAAGAAAAAGAAAAACATTTACCACATTCTGAACTCACCCGAACTATTTTAGGCTGCTCTTTTGATGTGATGAGGGAGTTGGGGCCTGGATTTCAAGAACGAATCTACAAAAACGCTCTACTCATTGCTATGAAACAGAAAGGATTGCTTATTAATTTTCGGTGTCGAAAGCTAGAATACCAGAGATTATATCTGTTATAAAAGCCTGAATTCGAATAAGTTATTGATGAGCCAATACCATTTTAAGGCGCCAATTTTTTCTTTATCATGCATAAAAGTTTTTTAAGCGGACTGCTCGCCCCCGGACCCACCGGCAAGAGTTTTCCACCCTTGCGTTCCGAATGGAGGCCATTCAATAAGGGCTTTATTCCTAAAACCCCAGCAAAGGGCTCACCCTTTGCAATCCCAAGTGGTTTGCCTAACAAATCCTTTTTTGGTATAATAGAGCTACTAAACTCACCTATCCAAGATTGCTTTGACCCCCAAAAGGGGACATTTCTAAAAAACGCTGACTTCGACTATAGCCACCAGTCTTAATTGAAAATCAAATAACTATAACTGCACACTTTGATATCAGCCCTGTCGAGCGCTCAAATCGAAATTTTATAACTGATCACTCTATCTACTGAATTCTATCATTCAGAATATCAGCAACTTACGACTTATTAATTCTTTCTTCGATAAACTTAATTATCACCTCTAAATAACTTAACTCATTAATAACTAAATAAATATATTCTTTTATATATAACACGCCACAGGCTTTAAAATCTTATTTACTACTAATAGGAGGCATTTTTAATTAACGACAACAATAAAGTGTTTATTATTTGAAATTAAAATATTTATTATGCTATAATTAACCTTTGGTATAATTCTAATTAACATTATCGCTTTACCCTATTCAGACAAAATTGAAAACGTGACTGAAAGTCGAATCCTTTAAAATTTTAACTTTTTAATCGGAGGCTTTATGATAGCAAGTCTTACTTCGTGGTTATATGACAGGTGTCCTGATATTTCACCCATGAAAGGAGTACAAAATGCAAGAACGTCTATTGTAGATCTATTCAAATCCTATGTGATTGCTCCGTTAGAACATAGAGCAATCGGGGATCTAAGAACATTTAATCCGGAAAATTCAATTGTAGACTGGACAGAGAGTGGAGACTTGGGTATTCATCATTTTGGCCTTTTAGGATCTATGGCCGTATGGAAACCTAAATCAGAGATGGAACTTGCTACTTTTTTAGAGGAAATCGACAAAGAATCTGACGCAAGGGTCCAGTACCGATCCGCCCAAATGCTAGTTGATTCAGCTCCTGTTGTGGTTGCGGACACAGGCCCTCTAGCCATGGCTCATAGACGCGATGCTGTAGCATTTCTAGTCCCTTCTCGTTTCATTGAGATTGTTAGAAAGCTTGCAAGTTCTGAAATAGACTATGTAGATCCAGGTATCATTGCTATGAAAGCCGTAGCAAGAGGATTATTGGGGATTGATGAATCATCCATTGATCACACCTGTTTTATGGAATTAATGAATTTAGCTAAAGATTTCAAGACCTATTCATCACTACCTATTCCTAATCAGGTTTTAAGATTAATGCCTGACTTTAGAAAAAAGCAAAAAAAATATAAAGAATTTTCTGAAAATTTACTTCAAGTTGAAGTTCAAAGAGTCGTAGGCCTTCTTGCAACAGGTGTGGATAAAAAAGAACTCGCAAAGAGCGGCCTTTTAATAAAAGAAATTATTTCAAAAATCGACGGAAAACAAAATATCGAAACCCTACATAAAGATAAAGATCTCAAAGCACTGATTCTATTATTACTGGCAACGGATAATTTATACAATCCTTTCACATCAATGGTCAGGAATATGCGCAGTACTATACGTAATATGGACCGCTATATAGAGAATGTTGCTAAGTATAATCTAACATCTGCCTCTTATGAAAAACTATTTCATAAATTCAAATCTCTTTATCAAGAAGCAGAAGCTGTAGCCATAGATCCATTAAAAATGCTAAACCTAACCGAAACGCCTGCTCTGGAAAGTGAATATCAAAATAGTCTTAATGAGACACATTCAGAAGACACAGCGATTGCAGTTCGTTACGCAAGAAAAGGGATAAAATGTGGTGATCATCAAATTCCTACAAATACAGTTATAGCAATTCATCGACCCTTAGCGACAGTCCATGAAAAAAGCAGTCATTTTTCAAGTGGCAAAAGAATTTGTCCAGGAAGAAAAGTAGCTGAAATCATTTATAAAACGATGTTGACCTACATCATAGAATCTAATATTAAAAAATACCCTAATCTAGCAGCGGTGTTATCACCAAATTCTGCACCAAGCACAAAAATATCAGAATTATATTTTTTAGAAAAGCCTGGATTGATGGCTTATTATTCCCAAGGATTTGAAAGCCCAACTGAAGATATGATGTTGACTCCTGTCAAAAGATCTGTAACCATCACGCTACCAAAATTAGCAATTCCGGATTAAGACACTAGAACAAAAACCCGACCATAGGTCGGGTTTAATGAAGGGGTCATGACCCCTTCACTTCACCTTTCATTAAAATCGGATAAGAGGTTAAATTTCTCTTATCCGATTCGAGTTTTGGTATTCAATCATGGCCAGGAGGTTGAGGAGATGGTGGTTGCGGGGGGGTAGGAAAAGCATTAATGAATGCTCTGTAATCCTTGCATAATTGAGATTGAGATTGCTCATAATTACTTAACCAACCATCAGTAGTAAATTTATCTAGTATTTGAAAATTATTTGTTATATTATACTTAACATACGGGGGGCCTGTAAGGCAACCACCCGATATATATTCTGCGACATCATATCCACATCCACTTACTTGACTCCAAAAATAAACATCGTTGTAATTAGTATCACCAACACATTCAATACAATCTACAAGCGCAAACATTGGATTGGCCGGGTCCCCATGAGAATTGCCAGTTAAAACTATCTCTGCTATTACTACTTGCTGCAGAGCGTCGGGGGGCCATCTTAGATAGTAGCCTGTATCCCCAGTCTGACCATTTGTGGTCTGGCGAAAGCTACCCAGTAGATAATTAGTATCGGGGTCTACTGTAAAAGTATCTTTATACCACGAAGGTTGACAAGATTGAGTTTTCCAACACTCAGGTCGGTTACCCTCAGTACAAGCATAACAATTACCATCAACATAACAAGGTGAACCGTCGGGACAAATAGATTGTTCTGTATAATTTAGCATTTTAATAAAATATGGTATGTGAAAACCATATGGTGCATTAACTATACCTGTAGTAAGATTGCCATCTCCACATTGTATAGGATTAATCTGATTCGAAATGGAACTATTCAATGGAAGAGTTGCTAGATAACCGTGGTATATATTAATAGTAACAACTTCTGCCGAATTATTATTAAATGTAAAGTTAAAACTCATATTTTCTCCTTAGAATTAGTTGTTAGGCAATTGCCATTTGAGCCAGTTAAACAAGTAGTATCATCATTTATTACAGCTTGAAATTTTTTACAAATTGTCGTATCGCATAAAAATTTGCCGCTGTAGTCTGCATGATATACAGTAAATGCCTGGTTAGAGTTTATTGCTGGTTGTTTTTTAACAGGGTCACTTATCATAAACGGACTGCAACAATATGGATTTAGCATTTGCCACTGACCTTTGTCTCCATCCCACCCAAATAATGGATTTGTAGGATCACCTTGCTTGTTCTCTGACTGCTGTAGTTCTATAATAGTGGGGATCCTATTCTCGATAGTATTAAAGCCCTGGAAGGCAGGTTTACCTACCATGTTCTCTACTCTTATTTCAACACTAGTATTAGGCCCAAAAAGGCTAGTTGGTTTACTTTCCTTATCAATGGCTGGGTGCTTTTGCATAAAATAAGGGGGGTCGAAGTCAGCGTTACTAGTGTTCTGATTAGCTACATTATAAGCCCAAATAAGATACGAGGCAGTAAATCCATAGGCAAAACCGCTATTACCCTTATTTATGTAAGTATAATAAGTATTAGATGGCCAACTTGGCGTTATACTCCCCCAATAGACATTAGCTAGAAAGGTTGCTGTTGTTTGATTGTATATGGTAAAAACATCAATTGACATTTTATTTCCTTCTTTTTAAATGTTTGATTTTTTTCTTTTCTTAGATTTAATTATATATCACCTATGAATTTTACATAAAATATTGCGGTTAATATATTTATGATTTCTGATTTGATAAATAATCAAAATTTTTTTACCATTTTCTTTTTATTTAATTGAGCATTAAATCAAGGGGTCATGCCTTGGATCCTCGATTTATATATCACTTGATTTAATGCGCTTTTCACAAGACTCACATCCATTCGATTACTCATAGATAATCCAATGATTCTTTTAGAAAAAAGATCTAGTATACTTGCTAAATACAACCATCCGTCTAAGGTTTTTACATATGTAATATCAGAAACCCATATTTCATTAGGCTTAGAAGCATTAAAATTTTGGTTAAGTAAATTAGGAGCTGACCAATTAATGGGTTTTTTCTCTTCTTCCATTTTCTATTTGTTTGAGCTCTTATATTATTTTGTCTCATTAGTTTAGCTACACGTCTTCTTGAACAGCTTTCTCCAGATTTTTTCAATTCTCTATATATTCTTGGACTTCCATATACTCCTCTTCCTTCTTGATATATGGATTTAATCTTCTTTAATAGCTGTGTGTTTTCTATTTTCCGATTACTGATTTTTTGCTTTAGATAAGCATAATACCCGCTTTTTGAGACATTTAGTATCTCCGCCATCTTTTCAATAGAAAACATTTGTGAGTTATTTTTCTTAAATTCAAATTTTATGTTTTGTTTTGAGAGAAGATGGCAACAGCCTTTTTTAATATATCTCTCTCCAATTTAACATCAGCCAATTCTTTTTTTAAGCTGTATAGCTCCTCATTCGATGCCTTCACAACTCCCTTTCCTCTAAAGCAATCATTTCCCTCCTTCTCGGACTCTTTAATCCATTGTCGAAGCGTTGATTCAGGAATACCCAGATCGTTCGCTATTTTTGTATTGGGCTTGTCTGAGACTTTAGCTAGCTGAACTGCATCCAATTTAAATTCTTTATCGTAAGAACTCCCTCTCCTACCCATACAGATACTTTTAATCCTATTTTTTTATATTCGTGTATTCTATCCGTCCATTAAATGGTAGCAAGATCAGAACAAGTTTAGTACGATTAAGGAAACATTTAAAAGAGCTGTCTAGCACGCCTTCTATACCAGTCCCTTTCGTATGCTTTTACGCTGCCGTAATCCAAAATGCACAATTTGTAGAAAAAAAACTGCATGACGCCTTTGGAGATCACAGAGAATCACCTAACCGAGAATTTTTTAGAATAAGTCCTCACAGAGCAAAAGCAGCTCTTGAGCTTGTAGCAATAAGAGAGGTCACCCCAGAAAATGATGCAGAAGAGGCCGAAGAAGTACGAAATTATCTAACCAGACGCCCTCCTTTTCGGTTTTCTTTGGTCAAAATCCCTATTGGGGCCGAACTTCAATTTCTTAAAGATGAGCAAATCGTCTGCAAAGTCATTGATGATAAATCAATTGAATTCCGAGGAAAAACAAACAGTCTAAGCGCCGCTGCTTCAGAATTATTGAATGAGTTTGGAAGGAAGACAACTCAAGTGCAGGGTCCAATCTACTGGCTATAGGAAGGAGAAACACTGGACGAACGGCGCCAAAGAATCAAAATCGAGATTTAGCATTTATAATCAATTTTTCCAAAACAAACCCAATTTTTCTCTCTTCCTTCATCCCGATTAAAGCAAATCTCTTTCAGCATCAATATCAGCGAGTCCAATCTCATCTTGTTTAATATCAAAAGCATCAGCTTGCTGCTTCATTAGATCAATTACTTCATGAAATGCCATAAGATACCCTATATTATAATCATTGTCTTTTTGATCAACGGGGTTGTCTTTCTCATTTTTAGCGGCTTGAGCTTTTTCTTTAAGAAGCATTCCAAGATCATGTAAATAATATTTAAATTTATCTTCACTCATACCTTTACTCACTCAATTTTGATTTTAGAACATC
>CAMBTZ010000080.1 GCA_945870925.1 Chlamydia trachomatis
CCTGAGCCTTTGCCAATGCATCTTGCAATGTAAAAACACCGAGCTGTTCACCATCTTCTGTAATCAGTCGCACTCTAAGTGCGCGAATTTCTCTATTAACTTTCAAACGATCCCTTTAACTCCATGTATAATCTGAATTCCGCCTAGCATACTAAAAAATCTCTTTTTTCCACAAGCATTGCAGCTAATCGATCAATAGAAATCTTTACACCACCGTCTTCTTGCCAAATTATGTCCCAAGAAGTACCATAAAAATCTTTACAGATAATCGTGTCGTCCTGAAATTCAAAAATTAAGGAAATAATTTTATCAAAATCTTCAAACATTTGCAAGGACGAATTAGCGCAATAGAAAATCTTTTGAAGCGATTGGTCCTTTAGGCCGCATTCAAACATAGATTCTTGCTCTTCTTCTAGTGTTGTAAAAATTTTAGTTAACCCTTTTGAAGAATACCAATCAATATTTCCGGAAAATTCGACCTCTTGAAAGCTATTTGTAATTAAAAAATTTTCAAGCGCGCTCTCTATCCGTTTTCTGAATAAGACCCCTTTTGGAAACCAGTAAACTTCTTCACCATCAACCTCAAAAAGATCCTCTTGAAGCCCTATTACAACATGATCTCCCTTTTCGCCCTCTTTCTGAGCCTTTCGATACTGTTTCAATTCTTCTTTTGAATCAAAAGCAACCCCAAAAATTGTTCCGCCCCTACTCTCAAGGCCAATTGCACCGATTTGCTTTAAATCCGGATCAATTTCCTCATCAAGAACGCCAAGGTATTCACCTATTTTTAAAACATTATAAGAGCCGACTGAGCGATCTAGATCTTTTGCCAACCTGAACTGCTTCATGCCTTTAAGACATTCCACAATATTTTTTGTGCTCATTTCAAAAACGCCGCAATATGTATTTTTACGAATTTTTTCGCGCATCCGCTCTTCTATTAATTTCAAAAAATCATCGGTAATTTGAAAAGACAAAGAATAATCGACATAAAATCCGAGATGACCCACCCGGATGCCTGAAAAGATAACCTCAGGGCATAATTCCAAAAAGGAAGCGGCAAAAAGCTCTGCCGCCAGTTTCCAACATGATCTCATTGGGATATAGCTGACTCGAACAGCTGACCTTCACGATGTCAACGTGACGCTCTAACCAACTGAGCTAATACCCCTCTCGTTATACACTTTAAAAAAAGGGATCTACATGTTATAACATAGGTCTAATTTGGATCAAGAATTATGTATCATACGCATTTAGCCCATATACTATGGAAAGATTTTTTAAGGCCGGGCATGACTGTTATCGACGCAACTGCAGGCAATGGAAATGACACCCTTTTCCTTGCAAAATATGTCCTCACCCCTAATTCAGGCTGGATCCATGCATTTGACATCCAGTCAGAAGCGCTCAAAACCACCCAAGAAAGGCTGAGTAATAACCTATCCCTCCAAATTCAATCACGAATCACTCTTCATAACGCTTCTCATGAAATCTACCCACCAAACATCACCCCATCCCTAATTGTCTACAATCTCGGCTACCTCCCTGGCGGCGATCTAAATAAAACAACCTTAGCTGAATCCACACTCAAAAGCTGCCAAAACGGCCTTGAAATCCTTGCTTCCGGCGGCCTTCTCTCCATAACAATTTACCCTGGTCATCCCGAAGGCTCTAAAGAAAAATCGTCTCTTTTCTCATGGTTCGACACGCTAAGCCCCTATTTAATCTTCCACCACACCCCGCTTAATAGACCTAACCAGCCAAGCCTTATAACAATACGTAAACATTGACCAAATATCTTCTTTGCCTACTACTTAGATTATGGAAAAGTTAGGTAAGCTCGCAACTGCAGCAATGGGCTTGTTTTCAAAAAGCCCGCAAATCAAGTCTTCTAGCACTAAAGAATTGGAAGTATCAACTCTTTGCCAAAAAATCATTCAAACATCTGATACTACTAGGGCCAAAACCCATTCTCATCAACTAACTAATGATTGGAACCTTTTAATAGCAAAAGGGGGCATTTCATTAAAACTTGCATCTGATATAGAAAAAGCAGCTACTAAATTAGATAATCTTGGTCAAAAAACATTACTACCAGAGGTTTTAACCTTCCGTTTTAATGAACTTTGCACAAATCTTGCTATTGAAGGGGGAAAAACAACGCCATCGGTAGATGTTGCATATTTAAAAAAAGCTTCAATCGCTTTAAAAAAATATGCAGAAAAATTAGACTACAAAATTGGTGACTTCAAATCAAAAGCGATAGAGCTAGCTGCAGCGAACGCACGCCAAATTTATGCTAATATCCTGACCGACACATCAAGCGACGAACCTAAGCCAGCTGAACCGGAAGGTCTCGTCTATTTACAAAGGAACAATTTTGAAAAAATATATATTGAATTAAGTAAAGATGACCCACTGACTTTAACCGTAATTAAGCGCGCTGCTTTTATAAATGAGCTAAAAAACTTTTATAATCTTTTTAAACCTGATAAAAGCAATCTCCCTAAAAGCCTTGCCATTAAAATCCTCCTAATTGCTAACCGATTACAAGATGGACAAACTGAAATTTCAGACTTAAAAAGAATCACCGACTACATCACCCCTCGACTAAACCTAGATGCTCGCCCCGCTTCTCCAATAGCCCCAAGATTTGATAGAGAAGCCGACACTCTCTTAGCGCAGTCTACTGCCTTAGGAGCTTGCCTAGAAGCCCCGGATCCACCCGTTGCTGCAGACGGAGCTCCAATAGTTGAGAATCCTTTATCCCTTAAAATAGCAAGACTTTCAACAGAGCTTTTAGACCCTAATAGACTTTTAGATGGTAATATACCCACACTCGGTGTTGAATGTAAAGAATTCATGGCGGAATTTTTTAAGCAAACTATAGAAGCTCAAGCAGCATTCTATCGAGCTAATCAAAAAAGTATAACCCCTATTTTTAACATTGAACTGCGGCGAGTAATTGAAGAAGCTGAATGCCTTATGCATCTTGCTAGAGCTGAGAATGGGCGCATATTTGGCGATGATAACAACGCTATGGTGACACTTTGTTGTAAGTATATCGCTTTAGCTGAGAATCTAGGAACTAGCATCCCATCCCTTACTCAATATTTATATGCAATAGGTAGAGTAATAACAGCTGATAAATTTACTGAATATAAACCTGAGTGCGATCGACGTAAACAAGAAGCGCTTACTCTTATTGATACGATATTACGCCCAACCATTACACCCCTAATAGCAAGTGTTACTTCAATGATTGCAAACTTTCTATCTGAGGTAACAAGAGCAGGTAATAATTTAGATAGTTTACGTGAACTAAAAAAGGAATTTTGCACAGTATCCAAATCCTTATCTGAACTTGGTCAAGATCCTGATGAAATTGATGCATTAATAAAAACGATTCGCAAAACTGAAACTGCGATTATAGCTGGCAGTTACCCAACCTCTACTAAGACATCTAGATACTCTCAATTTACATTACCTGCACATGATCTTACTCATGAATATAGTCCCGGAGCAGCACGTCATGCTTGTTGCTTCATAGCCGCCTACAATATCTATCATCAATTAGCAGGTATAGAACCAGCAACTTTAGAAGATTCAATCTACTTAGGTCTTGCAAGACAGCAAAGGGCTTGCAGAACACATACAATACATTATACAGATGGCCTACCCTATCCAGGATTAACAGAATCAACTGAGGCGATCCCCATTATTTCTGATCTTTTAAAACCCTTAGCTGAAGAGCATCCAGAGCTTAGTACCATTTTAGAAGAAAATCAAGAGGTGACTATTTACAAAACTCTCCTTAATAACCTCATAACCCTATTACCAGAAGATAATAAGATTGGCGCCATGATTTTGAAAAATGGAGTCTATTATACGATTACAATTCAGAATGATGCAGATGGCAATCAAAAATTTATCGTTACCGATTCTCATGGATTTAGCCCAGATAAAAATACCGGAGCACCAGATGACTTAATAAATAAAGCATTTCAGTGTGAATTTTATGATTTAGAAAAAACAGCCGAATTCCTTGCAATCAGAACACCTTATGAAACACCCTTAGACAAATCAAAAAATCAACAAATCAATGAGTGCCATTTCTACCCCTTTACGCTTGCTAATCCTCTAGCTGAAGCCGCTGCCGCTGGGGATAAAATAGCTCTTGACACCCAATTTATGGGCCACCAAAAATCTCTCATAGATATTGTATTGTAAAGGAAATATTTTACTTTACAATTTCATTTTTGTAGCGTATAATTGCAGTGGGTGTTAAAAAGAGTTGTTATATGAAAATTGAATTTCCAGGTCACGAAGAAGAATTAGAGTCTATCGAGGTTTTCCTCGAGAGGCACACCTTTCCCGATCTCGATAAGATAAAAAATTTTTTGAATCGTCTAACAACTATTGATAAATCGCTTGATATTGCAATACAAAGTGACGAAATTGGGGTTACAGCTCTATTAGAGGATCAAAAGGAACTTATAAAGAGACTTACCGGTCGCTGTCATCAGCTAGAGATCCGAAGAGATGTGATTGATTTTGCTGAAGCTGCTGAAAAATTAGCAAATTCAAGCCCTGAGAGATCTACAGAGGATATTACATTAGCTGCTTCCCTGTTAAGGGACAAGATTGATCAATTTGTAAAGATGCATAGACCTTCTAGGACTAATGCTAAATTCATTCGATTTGCTAGAGCGTGTATAGATAAAGCTGAAAAACATGAACCTGTTGTTATTGTTACAAAACAGGGCAAGTCTAAAATTGTTGTCTCTCTTGATAGCTTTAGAGAGAAAGAGACTTCTCAAGAAAAATTGGATTTAGCTGAAACGCTATACGACTTAGCTAGAATGCTTTACCAAGAAAGATTTGACGATTTTGAAGAGACGTTGTTAAATGGATTTTCTCTATCTCAGCAAAAAGAGATCTATTTTCATGTAGTTAGCTGCAATAGCAATCTTTCTGACCTTAAAAATCAGACTTATCGGCTAAAGGCGGTTCAAGGAATTCTAGGCTATGCTCACGACCTTGCCGACTACTACATGGGCGACACCCCCTATCCATCTATCGTAGAAATACATAACATCTTCCAGGACCTTGATTTCATTACACACACTGAGGAAGAAGAAAGATAGAATCTTTTGCCGCTTGCATGATATAGGCACTTCCGGTAACAACAACAATTCCTTCCTCTTTATCTGCTAATTCGAGAAAATCTTCTAAAGAATCCCATTTTGAATTGATTAAACTTGCTAGATCTTCCCTTCGCATAATACGTGGATTTTCAACATCAAATGGAAAAATTTCAGCCGGTAAATTTTTTAGAAATGGAAGGGCAAAGTCGACGCATTTATCCTGGCTCATGCCAAATATAATAAACATCTTTCTATTAGGGTAGGACTTTTGAACTTTATCAAAAAGCTTCTCTAGACCATCTTGGTTGTGCGCAATATCAAAGATGATTGGAAGGCCATCTCTTTCTACAACTTCAAATCTGCAAGGTGGCAGAATCGAAAAATCAAGATCTTGAGCAGTGGGGAATAAAAGGGAGATTGCTTTTTTTGCAATTTGAGTATTTTCCTCCATCCAATCGTCAACAGGGGGCATAATATATAGAGGTGACTTCTCTTGAAACACTTTTTGAAGTACAGATGGAAGGGATGCTCTATAGCCCAAAAGAACAGGGGTATTTAACTTAATGATCCCCGCTTTATTCTCTGCAATCTCGTTAAGTGTGTGCCCTAAAATATCCATATGATCATAGCTAATCGATGTAATGATAGATAACTCGGGCCTAATGATATTAGTCGGATCTAATGTGCCACCAAGACCTGTTTCAATAACCGCGAAGTCAACTTTTCTACTTTGAAAATAGAGAAGGGCAAGCATTGTAACAACTTCAAAAAATGTAGCTTCTTTTGAAGCTTCTAAAATTTTTGAAAGAAAAAAAGAGGCCTCAACAACTGAGATCATCTTTCCATCAATTTGAATTCTTTCATGAAAGGTTTGAATGTGAGGTGATGTATAAAGTCCTGTTTTAAAGCCTTGCTGACTAAGCGCCGATGCAATTTTAGTGGATACTGAACCCTTACCATTTGTCCCTGCAACATGAATTTTTCGATAATCTCTTGAAGGCGATCCAAAGAAAGCGTCTAACTCTTTCATTCGATCAAGTTTAGATCCTCTTTTTTGCATCAAATCATGCACGTCTTAATTTCTCCAAATTTTCTAATGTTGTATAGGCTGAGCCAAGAAAACTATGAGGCTTAACAGTTCCATGAAAATCAGAACCCCCGGTTTGAACTAAATTATGTTTCTCTGCAATGTAGCTGATCTCTCCATTTTGTCTGCC
>CAMBTZ010000081.1 GCA_945870925.1 Chlamydia trachomatis
TCAGAACAAACCATATACTCTCCTCCACCAAGATTTTACGAACAATCTGAAGAAAAAGTTGAGCTCTCTTTAAATAGTGATGAATTTTACACTCCAAAAAACTGGAAAGAGACCTTCATTCCCACAAAGCACTTAGTATTTGGAGGAACATTTTCCTGTATTATTATTGCCCTATTAATAAGTCTAGTCTCTCTTTTTAGGGGCCAATCAATTACTCCCCCTCATTTTGATTCGACAAAAGAGATTGGTGAGATGATTGCTCACTTTCCTAGCGTTCAATACTCTTTTAATCCAGCAACAGGAAAGATTTTCTTAATTGGTCATGTTCTTACTGAAATTGACTATGCTGAATTAACATACCTTCTTAACTCTCTTGAATTTGTAAATCAGATTGAAGATAGTGTGGTTGTTGATGAAGGGGTGTGGCAAGAGATGAATGCTCTTATATCGCTCAATCCTAATTGGCGTGGCATAATAATGAGCGCAACAGGGCCCGGTCATTTTGTTTTAAGAGGTTACCTCCAAAGCGAAGCTGATGCAGTCCCACTTCAAGACTATATTAACTTAAATTTCCCCTATTTGAATCTACTTGACAATCAAGTGATTATTGAAAATACTCTTCAAACTCAAGTAGAGAGTCTATTAATTGAAAATGACTTCACTGCTACAGAGTTACAGATGGGAAACGGAGAAGTTTTAATATCTGGAAAAGTCTCTGAAAAACGAAAAGAAGAGTTTCAAGTGGTTGTAGGTGAAATACAAAAAATTCCTGGTGTTCGTCAGGTGAAAAATTTTGTAACCTATGCTTCTCAAACTTCGACACTCATTGATCTGACAACTAAATATAGAGTTATGGGGTCGTCTAAACTTGGGACAATGAGCCAGTATGTTTTAATTAGCGGAAAGATATTAGCTGTTGGCGATGCATTAGATGGTATGACAATTACTCAGATATCAACAAATGAAATACTGCTAGATAAAGACGGGATTAAATATAAAATTGACTACAATCATCAATAATTGTTATGCCATAATTATGAACGTATAATTTAACTGAGGTTCCACATGTTTGGTTTAAAAAAAGAAGAGAAGAAACCGCTATTTGAATTCGACTTAGAAAAAGAACTCAAAGACGACAAGAAGCAAAAAACGCTGATGCAAAAAGCTGAGAAACAAGTATTAGAGATTAAAGGAGCATTAAGAAAAGGGACCGATCAAGAGGCTTTTGAAAATCTTGGTCTCCTTTTACATGGCTATTCTGCATTATTAAAAATTATATCAAACACAACAAACACTACTAAATAGGAGCGCTCCATGGCAGAAACAAATTTTGGAACAATTACGTTCAACACTCTTATAAGAAAATATATTAACATGCAGAGTGCTGTTACTTCAATGGTGCGATCAGTTGCAAGCCGTATGTCATCTGCAACTCCTGGTAAATTTCTTTTACTCCAATTTGCTATGGCTCAAGTAGCTCAAATCGGGGAATCAATTTCTAACCTTCTTTCTCAAGTAAATAGCGTAGTAGGTAATGCAATTAGAAACCAAAAAACTGGATAATTTAATTTAAATAGAGTTAGTAACCAATTTTGAATAATGAGGTGTATAATGTCAGGCGATCCTTTAAAAAATTATAAAGAAGACTTCCTTCTACTTTTGGAAGCAGGCTTTATAGCAATCAATGCTGCTGATGAAGATTCTGCAGCTAAATTATTTAAGGCTGCCAGCGTGTTAAACCCTGATAGCACATTTCCAAAAATTGGCTTTGGCTACATGCACCTTTGTAAACTTGAAGTGAAACAAGCAACCTCTGCTTTTCGAGAAGTTCTAGCTAAAGAACCTGACAATGAGATGGCTAAAACATTTCTAGGCATTTGCATGACATTGATACCAACTGAACTTGCAGAAGGTGAGCGATCTCTGCACGAACTTTCAAACTCTAGTGATACAGGGATTAAGAAGCTTGCGAATATGGCAATCGAATTTGCTGAGAAATTTGTAAAAAAAGCACCATCCCCATTACAACCTCAAAAATCACAACAAAAACAAAAGTAGAGCAAAATGTCATCTAATATTCCTGCAAAACCCCCTGATATCGAGAAATTAGATGGCGTACAACCAATTGGCCAAAACATTACTCAGCAATCTCCTCAAGACGGGAAGTTTGCAAGCCTAATGAATAACCCTTCCGAGACATCCCCTGCCAATCTAAATGCTCAAGCACCAACCCCTATGAATCTTTCATCACAATCAACTCAAGCAGCTAGCGCCCCCCCTTCACTTCAAGACGTTCAAAAGCAGATGCAATCTGTCTCCGGCACTTTAGGTGATATAAAAAATCAGCTTCATACAAAAGGGCTTAAGCTTAAACAATCTGATAAGTATCTTCTCCGCAGCCAGCTCTCTTCAGCAAATGATAACATTAGAAGCGCGGCTGTTAGAACAGGGGTAAATGTTGGCCCTCCAGTAGATCTTTCTAGCAAAAACAATCCGATATCAAAGTTTTTGGCAATGGTCTCAGATGGTCAATCCCAATTAGCATCAGCTTCTAATGAAATTAATAACTTAGACTCATCAGGACAATCAGTCAGCGCCGCAAAACTTCTTTTAGTTCAGGCTAAATTACAGAAGGCTCAACAGGAACTCGATTTTAGCTCGACTCTACTTGGAAGTGCCACTGGCATGCTTAAAACCATATTTAACGTACAGATATAAATGAGTGAATTTGATTTTTCATTTGGCAATCTTCAGGATAAGCTTGAAGACCTTGAGCTCACTTCTGTCCATGGCCGGATCACAGAGGTTGTCGGCATGCTCATCAAGGCTATCATACCTAGAGCCCGAATGGGTGAAGTCTGTTTAATTAAGAGAGATGGACCTCCTCTTCTTGCTCAAGTTGTTGGCTTTACAAAAGAAGAAGTCTTCTTATCCCCTCTTGGTGAGATGTCCGGGATTAATCCGTCATCTGAAGTAATCCCTCTAAATACCTCTCTTAAAATAAAAGTAGGTCCTGCTCTTCTTGGTAGAGTTCTTAATGGGCTCGGTGAACCTTTAGATCTTGAAGAAAAAGGGCCTCTTAATTTAGAGGAGACCTACCCAGTAATTAATCCCCCTCCCGATCCTCTTAAAAGAAGAATTATCAGCAAACCCCTTTCAACCGGAGTTAGATGCATTGATGGAGTTTTATCGTGTGGTGAAGGTCAGCGAATTGGAATTTTCGCAGCTGCCGGTGGTGGTAAATCGACTTTACTTGGAATGATTGCCAAATACGCAAAAGCTGATGTTAATGTGATAGCGCTTATAGGTGAAAGAGGGCGAGAAGTTAGAGAATTTCTTGAAAATGATTTAGGGAAAGAGGGTCTTGCACGCTCTGTCATCGTAGTCTCCACATCAGATCAGTCGGCTCAGCTCAGATTAAATGCCGGTTATGTAGGAACTGCGATTGCCGAGTATTTCAGAGACCAGGGAAAATCGGTTATCTTAATGATGGATTCAGTAACCCGTTTTGCAAGAGCCTTAAGAGAGATTGGACTTGCAGCCGGAGAACCTCCTGCAAGAGCCGGATTTACCCCATCAGTTTTTGCAACTCTTCCAAAACTGTTAGAACGTTCAGGAAATTCCGATGTTGGATCCATAACCGCCTTCTACACGATTCTTGTAGCGGGCGATGATATGAATGAGCCTGTGTCTGATGAAGTTAGATCGATCTTGGATGGTCATATTATTCTATCTTCGGAACTTGCAAGACAATACCACTACCCTGCAATTGATGTTTTAGCCTCAGTCAGCAGGATTCTCTCACACATTGTAAGCAAAGAGCATCTAGAACTTATTGGGAAAATCCGTGAAGTTTTAGCAAACTATAAGAAAAACGAACTGTTAGTCCGAATTGGGGAATATAAACCGGGTTCAGATAAAAATGCCGATTATGCATTAAAATTCATCGACAAAGTAAATCGATTTTTAAAGCAACGTGTTGATGAGAAGTGCTCTATGGAAGAAACACTTCAACAACTTAACCTTCTATTTAGATAAAATGGCAGCAAAATATCCACTAGAGCAGATCAGGGAGATTAAGCAGAAAAGGCTTGAAGAGGCCGAAAAACTTTTAAAGGAAAAAAAACGCCTCCTTGATGTAGAGATGGAAAAACTAAAAAAAATTGAAGAGAAGCGAGATCAGGTAAAAAAGCACAGAAAGGACAAATTACAGAAGTTTCTAGACGAATTTAGTGAAGGAATAACAAGCGATAAAATTATAACTCATGATCGTTACTTAAAAAAAATTGTCGATGAAGAGTTGAAGACTGAAGAAAAAAAAGTTGTCGAACAAAATAAAATCGTAAAGAAAGCAGAAGATGAAGTTGAAAAGGCTCGAAAGGAACGATTAAAGAAAAACATGGATGTAGAAAAGCTAAAACTACATAAAGATGAGTGGTCAAAAGAGGCCTATTTAGAAGAGATGAAGATTGAAGCTGCTGAAACCGATGAGCTTGGAACAAACGCTCACTTAAGGAAAGGCCATGACAGACACTCCTAGAATTGATGGAATTCCCGATCCTAGAAAATCAGCTCAATTAAATAGCGACGATCCTATCGATGCAGAAAAATTTAAGCGAATGCTAAAAGTAGAAGAATCTGATGAAGCTCAAAAACAGCATAAGCGGAGAAAGCCCAAAAAACAGGAAGAAGAAGAGGAATTTGAGAAAACTGAGGTTGATCAAAACATTCCTAAGGATGTTGCTTTCAACTCATTTTTTGGAGAAAGCAAAGAAAAGGAGAATCTTTTTGCTGTTAAAGGGGGGACAAAAGTAACTCAAGAAGCCTCAAATTTGGATGGGCTATCTCTGTCCCCATTAGAATTGTCTGCAAAAGATAAAAAAAAGAAACAAGATCTAATTACCCCGTTTTTAAATTTTGAAGAGGCCCTTCCTAAAGCATTTTCTGTATCAACTCGTCATAACGCCTCTCTTAAAACACCCTTTCTTGAAGAGAGTAAAATTGAAGATCCCTCTATTATAAATCCCTCAGCAACTCCCCTAGCTCCGTTAGCTAACACAGTAATTACCGAAGAAGATGATGCAAAATTAAGCTCGTTAGAAGCTGAAACCATACTATTTAATGAACATAGACAAGATAAACAAAATGAGGAAAAAGAAGAACCCACCCAATTAATTACTCCACCGCCCCTTGTAAGTCCACCTCTTCTTACAACAGAAACTCCTGCCTATGCAAATCTTTCCTCTCATGTTTTTGAACTCTTTGAAAAAATGATCGGACTTCTCATGATTCAAGAATATAAAGGCATCTCTATTACAACTATTAAACTCTCTATGCCAGGTTCAGTATTTAATGATTGTGAGATAAAAATTGAACACTATGACACTGCTCCTCATGCATTTAACCTTCAATTGCTCGGAAATCCTGAAGCTATAGAACTCTTCAATGCAAACTATGATGGCCTTGTCAATTCTTTCAAAGGCGGCAAGTACTCATTTCAAGCAAATATTCGCAGACCTATTCTTGCTGATACTTATAGAACTCTTACAAAAAAAAGGAGCTCTAAAAATGAAAATGATCAAAATTCTCAAATAGAAGATGCAGTCTAGCTATGGAAATCTTATCTCATTACGATTTTGAGACCTCTTTTGATAAAGATGTTATCTTAAAAAAATGCCAAAAATGCATAAACGAATCGGCCTCATCAAAAAACGACTTAGCTCTTGGATTACAATATAATAGGGAAATACTATCAAGTGATTCGCTTAATCACTCGATTCGATTTTTAAATGATATAGTTGGCAACTCCTTATTCACTGAAGAATTGATTAAAAAGGAACAATATATTGGGAAATATACAGGCACTATTCGAAAAAATGATAGACGCTACGGCTACCCCCTTAATAATTATTGTTATGAATATCCAGTACCGGATGAAACAGGAATAAATTATGTAATCGATGGTACAAACGGAAATTATACACGCTTTATTAATCACAGTAACTCTCCTAATATAAAACCTTTCTACGCTTTTACAGAAGGACTGTATCATGTAATCTTCCTTGCCATTCAAGATATTCCAAAAGGATCCCAACTCTTTTTTGATTACGGAAAAACTTACTGGTATATTCGTGGCACCCCTCAAGTCCTATAGCTCTTTTACTCTTAACATGTCATAGTAATAATAAAATAATTTTTATTAATAAATATGACAAAAAAAATAATATTATTCCTTTATTTCTTATTTTTTATTTTTTCCGTGTATCAAACTTCCCAATTTTATTCAGATGTTAATAAAAATCAGACAATTATATTT
>CAMBTZ010000082.1 GCA_945870925.1 Chlamydia trachomatis
AAGGAACTATGGTAACTTATGGAAGTTATCTCCCAAAATCAGAAAATATACCAAAAACAGCATTTCCAATAGCTATGTCCGTTATAATTGTATCACTATTAGCAGGGATGGCTATTTTTACTGTTGTCTTTTCAGTTGGTGCAGCGCCTGAAGGCGGAACGACCTTAATGTTTCAAACTCTTCCGATGATTTTTTCTCAAATGACCGGCGGTTATTTCTTAGCAATTCTCTTTTTCTTATTAATTTTTATTGCAGGGCTCACTTCTCAAATATCAGCTATGGAGCCTCTTATCTCTTATTTTATAGATGAAAAAAAATGGAGCCGGCATAAGGCTACAATTTTTTCAGGAGCCGGCGCTTTTCTTTTGGGAGTTCCTAGTGCGTTATCCTTTGGGATATGGAAAGGTCACACATTTTTTGGTCTAAACTTCTTTGATGCAATCTCGTATGTGAGTATCAATATTTTGATTCCTATTGGCGGACTATCGGCCGTTATTCTTGTTGGTTGGAAGTGGGGATTAATTGATGCTTTTGCTCATTTAAAGGAAGGGACTGGAAAATTTTATCAAAAACATACTGTAATCAGTAAATACTTAAGATTCAATATAAAGTATATTAGCCCAGTCATTATTGTGATTATTTTACTAAACTTTCTCGGCATTATTTAAAATAATTATTTTATTTTAAATTATAATTATGTATAGTTAAAAAATAACATATAATTATAATAATACGGAGCAGTTGGTTATGATAGACATAAATAATAATATAGTTACAAGCACGTCTGAAGAAAATGTAAAAAGAGGTAGAGGAAGACCACCGAAAATAAAAACGGAAGTGAGTGAGGATCGGGTTAAAAGAGGTCGAGGTCGTCCAAAAAAAGAAGTGGTTATAGTTGAAGGTGAAGAATCAATTAAAAGAGCTCGTGGCCGCCCAAGAAAATACCCGGTATTAGCAAAGGAAAGATTGCCTTCAGGAGAAATGAAATCGGTTATAAAGAAGGTAGAGAGCGGATTTCTTTTAAAGCATATGTTTGAGTATTTTACAAAGCTTTTAGTCTTACATCAAGAGCTTTCAAAAGAAGCCGGTAAGAATGAAGCTGTTTTTAAACGTCTAAAAATTCTAGATTTTCAAATGGCTGAAGTTTGCAAAGAAGTATTAGCAAGTGAATATAGTCAGGGAAATGTTGAAAATAATACCGAAGAACTTGTAGCTTGAGGTAATGAAAGTATATATATTTCGACACGGAGAGACTTCTTGGTCAATTAGCGGTCAGCATACTGGATGGACCGATCTTGAACTCAATTCAAACGGAATAAATGAAGCTAAATTTTTGGGTAGGGCTTTGAAAGGGGTGAAATTTGATCACGTTTTTTCAAGCCCTCTTAAAAGAGCAAAAGAGACTTGTGTTCTTGCAGGATTTGAAAAAAATATGCAGCTCAACCCAGCTCTTCTAGAATGGAATTATGGCGACTATGAAGGTCTTACATCAGCAGAAATTTGGAAAATAGATCCAAATTGGACGATTTTTACTAAAGATCCACCAAAAGGTGAGACAAGCAAAGAGATTGAAGAAAGAGTGGATCTTTTTATAGAGAAGCTTAGGGATTTGAAGGGGGATATTGCCATATTCTCAAGCGGGCATATTTCAAGAGCTTTTGCAGCAAGATGGCTCAATCTTCCTGTCTCATTTGGAGCCTGTCTTTATCTATCTACTGGGTCAAAATCAATTCTTGGATATGAACATAAATCACCAGTTATTCTTCTTTGGAACGACACATCTCATCTAAATAGACTTGAATAAATGTTGCTCCGAGATAGGAGATGGCGATTCCATAGGATAGAAATGGCGTCTCAAATGTAAGAGCGATAAAGAGTAAGATAAATGTGATAATAGATCCCTTGATCCACTCCTTTGCACAATAGATAAAAGAAGCGCTTAATTTATAAAACAGTAAAGCTGCTAAAAGTGAAATAAAACTCTCAATGATAGAAGATCTCCAAAGCGCTAATAAATAAGCACCTGTAGATCCATACAGCGACAGGAATGAGAGGGAGGAAATTAATTTATATTTCATAATTTTATATTTCTTTTTATTATTCATTATATCACAAGGTGAATATGAACATATTGAAGCAGCTGATTCTAGTGGGGTGTGTATTTTCTGCCTGCGCTAAACCTCCGGAACATGCAAAGCATGCGCAAGATACAGCTCTAGCATTCACACAAAAAATTGAGAAAAATATCGGCCTTCGATCTCTTGGTTCAGGAGGCTTCTATACAAATAAAAAAGTAGATTCGCTATATATTGATTTTGAGGTGAAAAAAAGAGTCGAGAGTGATGAGGCTAAAGCGCTATTAACGAATATAGTAGATGCATTTGTTGAGTATGTGAATCAAACCGAGGAAATAAAGTCCTTCTTAACAACTTATCCGATAACGCCCAATCAGATCAGTGCTAGCATAGCTTTTGTAGATGATAGAAGAGCGCCTCTTACAGGATTATCGCAAATTCACTTGTATGAAGGGACGATCTATTATTCAATATTTCAGTCAGAAAAAAAAGAGTACAGCCCTTATCAAAAAGAGCTGTACCCATCCTATTAAAAAGAGGGTTACGGTTGTCCCGGAAGCCCGCTTTTTTTAGAATCCTGCCCGACTATAGCTCTATCAGGTTTTACAGTTCCCACAGGTTGCCCGGGGAGAGCTCTATTAAAAGAGCTATCAGCAACTACTGCTCTTCTAGGATTTGGAGTAAATGCCGGAAGTTCTCTATTACGTGTTCCTGACTTCTCAACTCCTCTTGCAGCACGAGTCCCGTAAGGGTCATATTGATAAGGTGCTCTTAGGCCTATCACAACTTTAGGTTGAGGTGTATCATAAGGAGCAAATGTGAAAGGTAAATCTGGTGAAGGTGTTCTGTGTCCTCTAATTACAGGTGTCATTGGGCTATTGACAATTGATTGTATTATAATAAGTGCTATTGCTATAGTTCCAAGAGTTAATAGAGTGAAGACAATTGCGGCTTCAATTGTCGGAGCTATTAAAATGCAGATAGCAATTGCTGCTAAAGCAACAAGTCCGGTTTTTGCATTTAAGCAATCAAAATCCCTTCTTTCAGGGGCTAGTGTCGGAGGAGCTGAAGAAAGCTCTGGTGGTGCAGATGGGGGAAATAATGTTGGTGATGACATGTTGTTTATCCTTTTTTTAATTAATCTAGGTTTGCTCTAGCGTAGGTGTTACTTTCAACATTTATTAGAATATATTGGTAGCTAGAAAACCATCCAGCATAGCAGTCTTCATTTGATCCAAGAATAATTGATTGACCGGGTCTCCATTTTTGATAGATCGCTCTATCTGTATAATCGAGTCTAAAATAAGAAGATCGTCCTGCGCCATCTTGTATCTGGATAACTCCAGTTGCGTAATCAATATAAGTAAGCTGGCTATTAGTTGCTCTATTTAAGACAGGGCCTGCTGAAAGTTCAACAACAGCAAGGCTATTTAGTCTTTCATTAAGGAGATAGTATCTTCCGCCGCTCCAATTTGGTACAAATGTTGGGTGAATTACTAAAGGATCGTTTGTGCGCCAGTGAGTGATTTCATAAGCGCTTGATGAGTTGACTGCTCTCCAGATTGCGCCATCATCAAGTTCTACATTCCAACCTTGAGGATCTTTGTTGGTAAGTAGTCTATAGGGAGCATCATTTGAGATTGTTTCAATGTAATGTATCGGTTTTTTATCTTCATCATCTTCTTCTATTTCAGACGAAGCAAAAAGTATTGAGGTAAACATTGTAGCAATTAAAAAGTGATATTTTAGTTTCATATTGTGTCCTTTTTTTGAAATATGAAACTAGATACTATCTGAACAAAATCTTTATTAAAACTAAAAAAGATCCTTGATAACAATAGATTGATTTTCCTGTGCCAGAATTTCATGTATTGAGATAAAACGTTTCTTTACTGCGAATGTAATGTGAAATTCATGACCTTCGATTTTAGGAGAGAGACCAAGGCTTGTTCTAATTTCAGAAAGTCTTGGGCTGTCAACTGTAAGAAACCAAATTATCTCCATTTCAACCCAGTTTTCAGGTTCAACAAAATAACATCCAGTAATAGTAAATGGGATGTCGTCTTCAATTTTTTCTAAATCGATAGGGCTATGGTTTTCAGAGGCTAGAATTACACTTATATGAGCTCCTGCATCATAAATTGCATTAAAATAGGGAGGGTTTGTAGCTCCAAAGGTTTCAAGGAAGGGGAGTAGTTCGTAAATATATTCGTTTTCAATTGCAAGGTATGTGAAGCCTCTAGCATCTGTAGTTAATTTTCCGGATAAAGGGAGGTTTTCATTTGCATAGTCTATGATTTCAAATTCATTTAACTCTTTCTGAGGTATGCATTTATGTGATTTTATTTGAATTGATAAGGGGTCTTTATTTCCGATTCCTAAACATTTGCCAAAAAGATTCGGTAAAACTTTTGTGTGTGGTGTTTGTTGGTTATTAATCTCTTGCATATCTATATTGCCTGTTATTAGGTTCTCTCTTTTCTATATAACTAATTAGATATTAAATTACAATTATTGATAAAAAATGACTTAACAATTATAAGTTTATATGTAGATCTATGCAGCACATGGGAAATATTAAGTGAAAGAATCCTTTTTGAATTTTAAGCCGTTGATTAAGAGCTCATATTATCAAACTGTAATTGGATCTGCAATCGATTTTGAACCGGAGCTCAAATCAAAGAGACATCTTGTTACACTCAGAGATGGAGATGTTATTTCCTTAGAGATCTCAACTCCAATGAATTGGAAAGAATGTGATTGGACTGTATTAATGATACACGGTCTTTGTGGGTCACATAAGTCGCATTATATGAAGCGTATAGCTAGAAAATTGTATAAAAAAGGGATACAAGCGATTCGGGTCAATTTAAGAGGGTGTGGAAGTGGTAAAGGTCTTGCAAAAGGGATATATCATAGCGGATCAAGTGATGATATATTTCAGGTTCTAGAAAATATTAAGAATCTTTTTCCAAATTCACCAAAGCTTTTAATGGGCGTGTCTCTGGGCGCTAATATTTCACTTAAACTTGCTGGGGAACTTGGTAGTGAGGCGGATAAATATTTAAAAGGTGTTTTTGCTATTAGTCCGCCGGCAGAGCTTCTTTCAAGCGCCAGGCTTTTTACTCTTCCTGAAAATCAGCTATACGCAAGGTATTTCTTAAAACTTCTCGTAAAGGAAGTTAATTTTAGGCATAAACATTTTAATTTAGCGCCTCATAATCTTCCTGAAAATGTAACTTTAAATGATTTTGATGAAATTTATACAGCCCCTTTTATAAAGTTTTCTAGTGCTTTTGAATATTACTATTACTCTAGTTCTAAAAGGGTTGTCTCTAAAATCCAGCTCCCCACAAAAATTCTATTTGCTAATGACGATCCTATTATCAAGGCGTGCGTTCTTGATGATATAAGCTTACCTAAAAATGTCTCTATCTATAAAACAGAACATGGTGGACATATCGGTTTTGTAGGTTTGAATATCTTTAAAGAATTCAGGTGGATGGATAAAATTCTAACCGATTGGATTTTTGATTTTATTAAATGTACCAATTAAGAGAGATGATATAGTTTGTGAAATTTATACTATCCTTTCCAAGAGCGCTGAACCATACCCCACCAATTATGCCAATGTTTTGACTGAAATTATACTCAATTGCTGGTGCAAAGCTAAGGGAATAAGACCAGTCCCAACCAACCGGAAAAGTTGAGTGACCCTTAAATCTTGTTTTAGTTGCGATTGTATTTGAAATATCTAGAGCAAGAACCCAATTCTGTGTCATGTTGTATTCAAAACCAAAAAGCAGAGGGAAAGCTGTTCCTGGAAAAATCCTCCCTTTAGTCCCTTTGTCACCACCATATGAGCTTAGACCATGAATAGGCGCTTGTGGCGAAAGCGTGCAAGCTATACTCATGCGTGAGGCTAAATAATGAAATGTGTATGTATTCCACCTATGTGAAAAGACAAATTTAAATGTAGTTGCAAAAACGCCCTGACCTGATGAATCGGTCCCTAGTTTTTTAATATTTAAATGCTGGTATACTCCTGTTGGGAAAAGTTCACCGAATATAAATTTAGCTGTAATCCCTTTAGATCCTCTTTGTGTGTTAAGTTGAAATCCTATTTCAGTATAGAGGTCGCCAAAACGCCAACAGCTTACTTCGCCAACATAGTTATAGTAAAATGAAGG
>CAMBTZ010000083.1 GCA_945870925.1 Chlamydia trachomatis
TGTAAGCGATAAAGATTTAAGTAATAAAACCGAAGGGGCCACACCAAAAGAGACTGTATCCGCCAAAGAATCAAAAATTAATCCAAATTCACTTTCCGCCTTGATAGCTCTTGCTAAAGCTCCGTCAAGAACATCGGCCACGCAGGCAAGTATTAAAACAAGAGTCATTTGGTGCAAAAAATCGTAAGTCCCTATTCCTGTCATGTTTGCTTTGAAAATCACATACAGACCGCAGGCGAGCCCAAACGCTGTGACAATATTAGGTAAAAAATTGATCTTTTTCATACCTTCTTTATACACAACTTTCTGAATATACGCAAACAGAGCTATTGAGATAAAATAAAGCCTATCTAGTGTATTATTGAATAAAAATAATTAGATATTAAATAATTATGGTAAATTCAATAAAAAATCTAAGACCTAAGGCTAATAGCCTTGTAGATCTTCCTGGATTTTTACAATACGCAGATGTAGATAAAAATCAAACTCTTGGGAACTCTTTATCTGAATTAATGGAACAAGATTCATTCCCTCCACCTGTTCAGAAATTTTTAGATCTACCAAAATTCAGGCAAATTGTAGAAGGTCTCAAAGATGGAACTTTAGTGGGAGAGAATCTTCAATCAAAAGAGATTCACTCCCTTCAATTACTCTTGGAGTCCTTTCATAAACTAGTCCATCTTGACTATGATTATGAAGAGATTGAACATCCGGTTGTTCAAGCAAAAGTTTTAGAACAAAATATTCAAGACTACCTAGCATGCATTGATCTTTTTATCCCTTATGATGGGAAACTTATTAATGAAATTCTCTCTGACCTTTTTCAATCAGTTCATTTTTTTGCTAGTAAATTAAAGAGCACCATATTAGAAAATCAGACATTTTTTAGTTCAAACTTAACTGCATTTATGAAATCAGATCTGATTTCACAATTGATCCATCTTGATAAACCAAACTATAATAATTTAAATATAAGCGAGCTATATCCTATAGCAATAGAGCTGAATGTAGATGCAAAATTAGAATTAAAAAAAAATGAGCTAATACAGATTGCAAAAGGAAATGCTCACAAGATATTAAACCAGCTTCAAACAGTAATGGCTGATATGAGCCATATCTATTTAAGAAACCCTCCAAAAGATATGGGGGATTCAATAAAGACAATTATTTTACACACGCTTGCTGAATTGCCTCAGGAAGAAAATTTTTCAGGACAGAAAGTAAATGAAATCTTCTACTTAGAATTTTGGAAAGAGCCTTATGCACTTTTACTTACAAAAGAGAGCGGTTGTTTGAGTAAACTTCAAGCTCTTCAACATCATCTTGAACCTTTAACAATGAGCCTCTATAAGTTAATTAGTGATTATGGATTTGCCCTCCCTTTTGAATTTTCAAAATACATTCTGGAATTGATTCAACCTTCTGAATATATTCAATCCATCTTGGGAACACCTAACTTAATTGGAGCAGAACTTGGAATTGGATTTTACAATTCTCAGTATGAATATCTAAATGAAATGTTAAGCTTAGACGATTTTTATAAACTACCCTCCTCTGTCACCCAAAAATTAACACTCCTGCTCCCTAATCTTATCTCTTTTCTTGAAACATATTTTGCCTGCGAACCTTTAACTTCATTTCATATTCTTAAAAATAGATTGGAAAATTTCTTTCAAGGTTCTGATGCTTTTGAAGCATACACAATTGAATGTATCAAAGAGAAAATAGAAAAAGTATTTGCCTTATACATACCAATTGAAAATCCGCCTTTTTTACTTCTTGAAGCAAGTCATAGTAAAATCACTCAAGAGCTTCACAATATTTTAAAAGATGTAGATCCTCAAAGTATTAAGTATTCAATCTTAAAAGAAAAACTTTCGGCCTTTGAAAGAATTGATCTCCCTTCTTATGCTCAAACATGGCATACTCTTGGTGAAATACTCGGCGTTATTTTCATTTATTTGTCTGAAACTGAAAAAAATTTCCCTGAAAATCTCAAAAACCAGCTGAAAAATCTTTTTTCTCCATTTTTTTTTCAGAGCTTATTTGATCCTAAAATCATCGAATAAACTTCTCGAATAAAGACTAGATCAGGCGGGCCATTTTCTCCTTTTTTCTCAAGAAAAATAAAGAGTTGTTTTCCTATAGACTTTTTGGTTGCAAATACAATATCTAGTGTCTTAAGATAAGAAGCAGTACAACATCTAGTGTTTTTGAAAGGAGAGTCTATAATGAAAACCAAACTGAATGAGGCAATTACGATGGAATTAACCGAGCCTTGTGCGATAAAATTAACCCTTGTCAAACGAAACGGAAGTATTGTCCCATTCGATAGCAGTCGAATCAAAAAAGCAATTGAGCTTGCGTTCAGGGACACTAAAAAATCCCCTTTACAGGAACCTCTTTCTCACGCACTTTCCCAAACAATTGATAGACTTGCAGCTATAGTTGTTGAACGAGCTTTAGAACTCGGTAAAAAGGGAGTTTCCTTAACTGTAGAAGGGATTCAAGACATAGTTGAAGTCACATTAATGAAAAACAACTATCACGATGTTGCAAGGGATTATATCATATATAGAGACAGCCATAAAGCTGCTAGAGAATCTCAACCAAGCCACATCAAAATATTTAGAAACGATGGAAGTACAAAAGTACGCTTTAATCCAATGAAAGTCTCTTCTACATTTGAAGAGATTTTTAGGGAAATCGCAAAAGCTCCTGATGGACCTCTCCCTTTAAATCTAATTGTATCGATCAATGAATTGACTCAAAATGTAGTTAATCAAGTTGTTGAAGCAAATATTACATCCAAAATCTTATCATTAAAAGAGCTTCAAGATCTTTTTGAAGAGACATTAATGAAAAATGGCTTCTTTCAAGAATCAAAATTTTTCATTCTTACTCGAAAGGAAAAAGATGATAAAAATGGAATCTCATTTTCTACACAAACTCTACCCATTGGAAAACGGACAGTTTTAATTGTAACTGAAGAAGGAAAAACAGAATCTCTTTCTGAAACCGAAATCAAAAAAAGGCTCTTGCATGCCTGCAGAGATTTAACAAACATCTCAATTGATGATCTTTTAGAATCCACTTTAATGAACTTTTATGACGGCATTAAAGAGAGCGAAGTCGATACAGCAATGATTATGGCCGCAAGATCTCTTGTCGAAGTTGATCCTGCATATTCATTTGTTACCTCTAGACTTCTTCTTGATAAATTATACAGAGAGACTTTAGAAGTTTCTGCTCTTGACGCTTCTTTAGAAAAAGCACACAGAAGTTATTTCATCTCTTATATTAAGAAAGGAATCTCCTTAGAACGACTCTCTCCTGAACTTTTAAATTTTGACTTAGAAGCATTAAGTAAAGCTTTAGTCTTATCAAGAGATGAAAAATTTCAATATTTAGGACTTCAAACTCTTTACGACAGATATTTTATCCACACTAATGAAAGGCGCCTTGAAACTCCCCAAATTTTTTGGATGAGAGTTGCAATGGGACTTTGCCTAAAAGAAGAGAATAAAACAGCTAGAGTAATTGAGTTCTATGACATCCTTTCTCAATTTTGCTACACTCCAGGCACGCCCACTCTATTTAATGCCGGAACAATGCATTCGCAGTTAAGCTCATGCTATCTATCAACTGTGAAAGATGATTTAAGTCACATATTTAAGGTAATATCAGATGATGCTCAGCTCTCTAAATGGGCAGGAGGACTTGGAAACGATTGGACATCTGTTCGAGCAACAGGATCTCTTATTAAAGGGACAAATGGCAGATCACAAGGCGTCATCCCCTTTCTAAAAGTTGCAAACGACACAGCAGTAGCAGTTAATCAGGGCGGCAAGAGAAAAGGCGCATTGTGCTCTTATTTAGAAACTTGGCATCTTGATATTGAAGATTTCTTAGAGCTTCGTAAAAATACGGGTGATGAGAGACGTCGTACTCATGATATGAATACTGCTAATTGGATTCCTGACTTATTTATGAAACGAGTTCGGGAAAATGGGTATTGGACACTATTTACGCCAAGTGAGACACCTGATCTACACAATCTTTACGGTGAAGCTTTTGAAAAGCGTTATGTCGAATATGAACAAATGGCAGCTGAAGGGAAATCTATTCTACACAAGAAAATCGAGGCGGTACCGCTTTGGCGCAAAATGATTAGCATGCTCTTTGAGACAGGTCATCCTTGGATCACCTTTAAAGATCCCTCAAACATCAGATCTCCACAAGATCATTGCGGTGTTGTTCACAGCTCTAACTTATGTACAGAAATTCTTCTAAACACATCAAGAGAAGAAGTAGCTGTATGTAACATCGGATCAGTCAACTTGACAGAGCACTTTGACGGCAAAAACATCGATGAGATTAAGCTTGCTAGAACTGTTCGTACAGCAATTCGTATGCTTGATAACGTTATTGATGTGAACTTCTATCCTATTCCAGAAGCAGAAGCTGCTAATAAAAGGCATCGAGCTATTGGAATTGGCTTAATGGGATTCCAAGACATCCTTTATATGGCAGGCCTTAGTTACGCAAGTCATGAAGCAATTGATCTTGCTGATAAGACAATGGAAATGATCTCCTACTATGCAATTCTCGCCTCTTCAGAACTTGCAAAAGAGCGTGGAACGTACGCCTCTTATGAAGGCTCTAAGTGGTCGCGCGGTCTATTACCTATCGACACAATCGATATGCTCGAAAAAGAGCGTGGGCTACCTGTAGAAATGGATCGATCCACATCTCTGAATTGGGAATTAGTTCGAGAGCATGTAAAAAAACATGGCATTCGTAACTGTAACACCATGGCAATTGCTCCTACTGCAACAATTGCAAATATTATAGGGGTAACCTCATCGATTGAACCAACCTATAAAAATCTATTTGTAAAATCAAATCTGTCGGGTGAATTTACAGTTCCAAACACCTATCTTATTTTAAAATTAAAAGAACTAGGCCTTTGGGACGCAGAGATGCTAGATGATCTAAAATATTATGATGGATCACTAAGCGAAATCGAAAGGATCCCAAAGCACATTAAAGACCAGTTTCTTACAGCTTTTGAGGTCGACACTGATTGGATCCTTGAATGTGGATCACGTAGACAGAAGTGGATTGATATGGGCCAATCTCTCAACCTTTATTTGGCTGAACCTAGCGGCAAAAAACTTCATGATATGTACATGAAGGCGTGGAATAAAGGGCTAAAGACGACCTATTATTTAAGAACACTGAGCGCAACTCAAATTGAGAAATCGACAACCGATATCAATAAGCGCGGTATTCAGCCAAGATGGATGAAGAATGCTTCTGCATCTAATAACATTCAAATTAACAGAGAGCCTGCAAAACCAAAAGCTTGTGCAATTGGTGGTGAAGGGTGTGAAAGTTGTCAATAAAGGGGAATGGTGTAGAAATGACACAAGTTATAGAAGAAGCCAAGCAAAAACGGGTCAATGTTCAAGAGAAAAGACTCATTAATTGTACAAAAGTTGACGTCAATCAACTTATGCCCCTCAAATATAAATGGGCATGGGAACATTACTTAAATGGCTGCGCAAACCATTGGATGCCTACAGAAGTTCCTATGGCTAAAGATATTGAAACATGGAAATCAAACACGCTTTCTGACGCAGAAAGACTTGTAATCATGCGAAACCTAGGGTTTTTTGCTACAGCTGAGAGTTTAGTGGGAAACAATATCGTCCTTGCCATCTTTAAGCACATAACTAATCCCGAGGCAAGACAATATCTCTTAAGGCAATCGTTTGAAGAAGCTATTCACACTCACACATTTCACTACATAGTTGAATCATTAGCTCTCAATCCGGGCGAAGTTTTTAATATGTACAATGAAATTGATGTAATTAATGAAAAAGACCAATTCCAAATGGATCTTACAAAATCGATTCTCGAAGAAGGTTTTACAACAGAGACTTTCGAAGGCGCTCAAAAATTTCTTGAAAATCTCATCGGCTATTACATTATCATGGAAGGGATCTTCTTCTACAGTGGATTTGCAATGATCTTATCACTGCAAAGACAAAATAAAATGGTTGGTATTGGAGAGCAGTTCCAGTACATTCTTCGTGACGAAACAATTCACCTCAATTTTGGTATCGATCTGATCAATACCGTTAAAGAGGAAAATCCTGAACTTTGGACTCAAGATTTCCAAGATCACATCTATGACCTTATCGATAGCGCAACAAAGCTCGAATACGCCTATG
>CAMBTZ010000084.1 GCA_945870925.1 Chlamydia trachomatis
TAGTTACGCCAAATGCTTCACTAGCTGATTGCCATGAGTTGCCCTTTTTAAGATAGTTCAGAGCTTTCTTTCTAAGATCAAGTGAATAAGTCATCCGAATATTATAGCGGATTTACACAATATGAAAAACAAATTTTAATTCACTATATCTATTCTACTTACTATAATGGAAATAAGAGAAAAGGAAAGGCGCTAGTTGATTCATATCGACACCAAATACTATTCTGGGAAGATTTTCAAAAAGCACCACCGCGTACAAGTTCTAAAAATGATCGACATCAAGGTAAAATGATGTTATCAGCTCGTAGAATTAAAGAATTTATATAATTCATTGAACTATAGTTATTTGATATCTATTTTTAGAGGATAGTTTATTTCCAGCGTGTTTGGATAGCTTTCCATTGAAAAATTTGGTAAAGTGCTGCAATGCCAACAATTACAAAAACGATTCTTGAAAGCATAAGCATTGACCCTAACACATAAGTAACTAAATTAAAATCAGCTATGCCGACTAGGCCCCAGTTAAGCCCACCAATTACAAGTAAAATTGCTGCAATAATATCTAATGTTTTCATAAAACTCCATATACGGTTTTTTAAAAAATTCTTTCTTAATTCATAGATAGATATTTTTTATTTATTTTGCAAGCGCTTCTACTTTTTGTTTTGTAATGTTTTTTTGTGCTTTATCATGACCCCATCACTAAGAACCTGTCCTAAAACCTAAGAAATTTTCTATATATGATATTCCAATAAAAAAATTACCTAAAATTCAACGCAAAGGCTCAAAGAAACAAATGCGCAAAAAAAAGATGAGGCCCTACTGCGCATCCACTATTTTATAAATATAGCAAATTTAATTCGCTATATAATGGATTTAAAAATAAGAAAGCTAGCTTTGTGTCTGTGCGTTGAATTTTTGATACAAACCCATCAAGCTAGATCTAGATTTCAGTTTAAAAAGACGTTCTAGGTTTTTGGACAGGTTCTAAGGACTCTATCATATTACTGACTATGTCGAGCGCACAAATTATTGGATGGTAAGAGTTTGATAAGGAATACAGGGTCAGGCTTGACATTTGGTCATGTGAAGATTTTACTTACGAGTTTAAATGCATAAATGCCAGGCCTGACACCAATTACCAATTATGATCGTTATCAAGGTAAACTGATGCTATTTGTTCGTAGAATTAAAAAAATATAGTCTAATTATTTAGCTTGAGCCTTTTTTGTTTTGAAGGGCTTTTTTATAGGTAAAGTAGTTGTCGACGGAGCCTTTCATGAGTTCGGTGGGGTATTTCCTTTTGTTGTGTTCTAGTTTTGCGTAGGTGACTTTGAAGGGGTCGATGTTGAGGTCCTTGCAAATAAGGAAGTGAATTGCGAGGAGTTCTTTTAGGACTTGGGAGAGATCTTCGATGCTGTCGCGGTAGGGCTCGTTGTTACGGAGCCATAAAAAGTGGCTCATAAAGGAACGGAGTTTTGTGGATAGATCGAGTATGTGATTGCCTGAGCCTTTATATTCGATGTTTGTGCTTGGGGGAGGGACATTGAGGGCGTCCATGGTGAGTAGAATGCAATGGAGGAGGTCGCCTAGTTCATTTTCTAGTTCTAGCTGCTCCTTTGGGGCGTTTGGGAGAAAGTGTTCTAAAAGTTCGGTAGCTTCAACTAGCAGTGTGGTAGCCATATTTTGAGGGGAGTGGTATTGTAGCCAGTCGCGCTCTTCGACAAATATTTTTAAATCAGATAAAAGAGAAATAAACATACGTTGAGTATAGTTTCTATAGACTTTTTTGGCTAGAGGGGCAATATAACAAAATATGACTTATAAAATATTGTGCATTGATGGTGGGGGGATTAAAGGGGTCTTTTCATTAGAAATTCTAAAGATGCTTCAAGAGGATCTTGGGAAAGATTTTATACAGAGTTTTGATTGTTTTTCGGGGACTTCAACTGGAGCGCTCATTGTCTCTGCCCTTTTAAGGGGCTTTCAACCGAGGGAATTAATCCATTTCTATACAATTTTTGGGAGAAAAATTTTTCCGAAGCGTAGAAAGTTTGTTATGCATGAAGCAAAGTATAGTCACGATTTTTTGCAAACCCTTCTAAATACGTCGCTTTCTGACAAAACAACGTTTGCCGATTTAAAAAAACATCTTATTGTGCCTGCCTGTTATTTAGGGGATCCAATAAATGGTAGGTGGGGTGTTGAAATATATGATAATTTTGATCTTGAAAAGGCGAAAGAGTTTAATCTTGTAGATATTGCGCTTAGAAGTAGTGCGGCCCCAATCTATTTCTCCTCCTATCAAAAATTTATAGATGGGGGCGTCTATGCTCTTAATCCAAGTCTTCTTGCGCTTGCTAGATCGATCGATCCGCAAGGGGGGGGTAAGGATATTGCGGATCTTAAAATCTTATCGATCGGAACAGGAATTAATCCGGCGGGGATTAAGGAGGATATTAATTGGGGGCTAGAACAGTGGATATCTCCTGTCAAGGAATTAGCCGATTATCCTCTTATTTCTCTGATTACAGATATTGGCGCAGCGATTCCAAATTATCCGTTAGAACAAATCCTAAAAAATCGTTATTTACGAATTAATTCAACACTTTCTGAATCTGTTGAAATTGATGATCCTACTAAAATTTCTATATTGCGTAAGGCTGCAAGAAATATAAAGGAAAGCACGCCGTTAGTTTGGAAACAATACTTAGATTGGTTAAGGGTTTAAATTGAAGGTTCTGAAAAAAATGCTGAGGGGATTGTCTTCTGCATTGTATCTTTCCAAATCTTGATTGATTCAATAATGCTTTGAAGAAACAATTGGTGCTGATCAGAATCTGTGAATTTAAGCATAAAAGAGGTGCAGCTAATGTCGTATATATTTACAAAAGAAGAAGTTAATGTTGTTGATTCAAGATCTAGCGGTTCAAGACGTTCTTCTACAAAATCCTTTAAAGTGGGATTGATAGCGCCGAGAGTTAATAGAAAATGATCTTCTACAATTTGAGTTTTTAAAAAATAGAATTGATTTGCGTAGTCATGTTCAAGTGCTTCTAGTATTAAAATGAATAGTTTTTTAAGGATTTGTGGCTTGGCTATACTTTGCATATAGCTTGGCATTAGAGAATAGAAAAAGTTTTCTAAGATAAAATCATTACGAATATTGATCTGAAAAAGAAGTTTTTTTAATTCATTAAGCACTTCGTTTTGCTTAGATATCATTCCACCATTGTAATCTCTTACATCTCCTAGCATGTCACAAATGGTGTTATATACATGTCTTCTTGCATGACTAAGATCAACTGAAAAATCTTTTCTGAGAAATTGTTTTTTCTCTAAATGAATCTCAAAAATATTTGCTTGTTTTGGGTAACGTTTTCGAATCAGCCCTACTGTTTTTATATCATGGTCTGTAAACTTTGCTTTTGATTTCTCTTTAATAAACAATTTATCTAAACTTTTATCTTCCGGTTTAAGAACTCTTAGGAGGACGACTGAAAAGGAGATTTTTGTTTCTGTCTGTTTATGAAAGGAAATAATTACGTGAGGGATGTCTTGTATCGATTTTAATTGATTGCTCAACACCAATATATTACGCATGATCTCCTCTTCATTTCGAGGCATAAATATGGGATTGATAACGCTTTCAATTCTTGTTTTAATTTCGCGAGGGAGTCGCTTTCTTAGATTTTTAAGCTCCTCTAATGTGAAGTTTCCTTCTTTCTTATAAATTTCCAAATAGAGGGTTTTAATATTACAATTCAGTTTTCTATCTGCAATCAGAGACTCTTGAATTTTTTGAATTCCTGGTAGAATGCTTTGAATTGCTTTAAAAAGGTGTTTTTCTCCAATTAATTCATTTTCACGAAGCATATTGATTCCAACAAGAACTCCTACAATTTTTTTCTCGACGCCGTCGATTACCATTCTTGTGTGTAAAAGTTTTATATTAAGATGTCTCTGATTTGGTCCAGTAAGAGAAGAGTGGGTTAAAAATTTGCGAAATAAATAAGTATAAGAAATGATGCGAGAAAGGTGATTGAGATGTCTATTAGCTACAAAGGCGTCTTTGAAATGGAAAACAAAGGTTTGTAATTCATGAAAGATATCCCTATCAAAAATTTGTGGCCGAAATTCCAAGAGTGGGGCTATCTGTTCTTTGATTTGGGTTACTTTTTCTTCTGCAGAAACTTTGATTAAAAAATGTTGCATCTGATCAAAAATACTATGCGAGGACTCTCTTGAAGGGCGATTTAAAAGAGATGAGATGTTTTCTTGAATAATAACCCGTTTTTGATCAATGGTAAAAGGTTTTAGGGAGATGACCTTTCTTGCATGTTGTACAGCCGCAATATTTAATCCAACTTCTCTTACAAGAGTAGGGAGATTTTCATGAACAAGTGTTAGGTCTTTTTTACTGTCAATTTTTACAAAAAGTTCGTGAATAAAAAAGCCAAATGTTGGATTCATGGTAAATCTAAATGCCATAGAGTGGACATAGACTAGTTGTAATTGTTTTCCGGGGATAAGCCATCTACTATAAATGTCTCCTAAAAATCGTCCGACTCCATGTGTATATTCAGCCTGACAGAGAGTTGATATAGAGATAATATGAGGAAATATTTCACCCCCTTTTGTCCATGATACTGTAGGAATAGCCATTAAAATTTGATGATAGAATTCTTCGATTTCATCTGTGCACTCAAAAGATAAGATAGTTTTTCCTAAATCTAAAATTTCCTTAGGTAAAACTCGTTTAATTAATGCCTGCAATGAGTGGAGGTAAATCTCAAAGCTCTCTGCAACAGTTTCCGGATAGTTAAAAAGAGGTTCAATTTTCAATAGCTGATCAAGAATTGAATCAAAATGGTCTTCTTCAAAGGCGCTGGAAAGAGATGGGAAATATGTGTTCATTAGTTTCATAAGCCCTTTTAGTATATAAATAAGATTTTATTTGTAAACTGTAAAGATTTTACTATTCAAAATTGTTTTTAACAGCAAACGAAATTTCTTGAAGATGAAAGCTTCCGGAAGGATAGAGGAGGAGGTTTTTGACATGCGGTTTTTGGAGATAGATATTTTTCCAGTGAAAAAGAGCGGTAAGAGGCATGTCTTCATTCAAAATTTTTTCAGCTTCTCTTAGTAAATCAAATCTACCTGAATTGGTTGCTTCTAGTAGTGATTGATCAAGCAGTTCGGCATAGCGTGGATTTTCATAACCAGGATAATTTTTCAGATTTTTTTTTTGCTTTAATCGTTCAAAAAAATTCATCGGATCATGATATTGCGCTATCCATACACACTCAGCCATTTGATAATTACGTTTTGTCAATTTATCAAGAAAGACGTTGTACTCATTTCCTATTAAATTTACTTGGACACCGAGAGCTTTTCGCCATTGTTCTTGAAGAGCCGCTGCAATCTTAGGAAAGGAGCCTGTTGTTGCGTGAAGCAAAGTGAGAGTGCCGAGTTCATCTTCGGAAATATCAAGTTCCTTTAATCCCTTTTGCAAATAAATTTTTGCAAGAGAGACATCCCCATCTTGAAAAAATGGGCCGGGTTGATCTGAAAGTAGTATGTTGGGTAAAAGATTAATACCATTTTCATTATCCATACATGTGATGTTATCAATAATTTCTTGTCTGTTTATTGCGTAGGAAAAAGCTTTTCTGATATTTGCATTTGAAAAGGGGAATGTCTCTGTATTAAAGCAGCAGATGGTGGAAGCGGGTAGTGAGCTTGTTTTAATCAAGCCTTTATCCATAAAATTCGGAACATAATCGGAAGGAATTCCGGTAAACGGAAGTCCTAGAATATCTAATTCATCCATTTCATACAATTTTAGAGCGGTCATTTCATTGTCGATAATGCTAATCCGGATTTGCTCTAAAGTTACATTGGCACTATCCCAATAATAGGGGTTTTTTTCTAAAACAATTTCATGACCACGTCTATATTTAGCAATCTTATAAGGGCCATTACAAACAAAATCAGCGCTATTTACATCAGACCACTTAGGATTTCTTACAGCTGTGTTTTGATGAATAGGAAAAAAAACACAAAATGTAATCATCTCTAAAAAATAAGGTGTTGGACGTTCAAGTCTTATCTCTAATGTTTTATGATCGAGCGCACGAATCCCGACCTGTCTATCGGAAACAAGACCTCGTTTTGCATTTTCAGCATTCTTTACACCAAATAAGAGGTGAG
>CAMBTZ010000085.1 GCA_945870925.1 Chlamydia trachomatis
TGAGAAAATTTTAGCATTTTGATTATCTTGAGCTACTATTTTTTGTGAAAGAACTTCTGTAGTTGTTGATACGGTTCTAAATGCTTTGATAAGAGATCCAAGACTAGCATAAGACTTCCCTTTATGCCAGATTACATCGCCGATCACCCCTAAAAAACCTCCTAAAACAGGTGGGATATTTTGCCCATTCGGAAGAGTTGTTGCAGTAATTCCATCTAATCCTTGAGGAAATCCTGTTCCTGCTGCGGAATTTGTAATATCATTACTGCTGTAATTACCACCACCCCAAGAAAATCTGTTGTGTACAGCTCCCTGAGATCCCCAGGAAAGGCCAAATTCTAGATCGTCACCATTGTTTGATTGTACTACTAGTATTTCAATAAAGACCTGCTTCAAGGGCTGGTCAATACTCTCAATGAGTTCACGTAATTTAGTTAGGACTCGGGGTTGACCCGTTGCAATCAATGAGTTTGTAGGTTCAATCCATTGAGTTGATCGAATTGCTTCTACAAGGCTTGTGTTTTTCTTTTGCGAAGTCTGAGTGCCCAAATCGCTGCTAATTACAGTCAACGCTTGGACAATACCAACCCCTGATTGGTGTTGCAATTTGTAAATGAGAAATCCTGTGTCGTCAATAGTTTCAACGCCTGATTCAAACATTTTGCCACCTTTTCCAGTAGCTGTCTCTAAAGTATCAAATTCTCTTAATAATCCCACAACTTGTTCAATTTCAGCGTCTTTACCAGTAACAATTAGCGTATTTGTCCGGTCAAGATAGGAGAGATGATCAATCACTTCACCTAAATTTTGATCAGTAACTCCAGATGCAACTAAATGCTCCTCAAAATTTTTCACCATTGCAATCAGTTCAAGACCCGGAACATGAGTAGGCTTATAAATTTTATACCCTTCTGCTTGTCTTATCGGAGTGATTTTACCTTTAGATTCCAATTGCGGCATTCCTTGATCAAGAGTCTCTAAGAGAGTTTGAATTTTGGAAAGGTCTGAGCTATTACCTGTAAAAACAATGGAGTTTGATCCTGCTGAATATTGCGCGCCGGCGACACTTTTTAAAAGGGTGTCTTGATTAGGAGCCTCTTTAACAATTTGTCTAAGATTTGTAAGGAGGTCTTGAGGATTAAGGTTTTTCACCTTATAAACTAAGAAATTTGTCCCCAATTGCTGCTTTATCTGAGATTTTGCATTTTCAGGAACATCTAGAATAAGGATAATATCTTTTAGCTTGGCAATAGTTGAGGGAATCGCTGTAAATTGTACTGCATTTGATTCAGGAATTGTACGCATGGAATTAATTGATTGAAGTAATGCGTTTGTTTCACTGCTTGGATTGCTATTATCAGCGTGATCTGCAATGCCAAGAAGTGCTGTTTTAAGTTCCTGAGTAGAAAGATAGCGAATTTTGTAAACAAAAACTTCCGGATTTACACTTGTCTTTGGTTCAACATCATTCGATGTGATTAGTTCTTGCGCCTTTTGAACGTTTTGTGGAGAGCCGGAGAGAATAATTGTATTTCCATTTGGTGTAAAATCAGCGCTTTTTAAAGTTTGTACTAAAGAAGAATCAAAATTGATGGTTTTACTGATTGTATTTGCAGTCTCACGTAAAATCGAGACAATCTCCTTAGCAGATCTATGAAGTACAGGAATAAATATAACTTCTTTTGCAGGAGATTCATTCATTTGAACGGATGTGGAGATTCTCTGATCTAGATTTTGAATTACCGGCATTAATCTCTCTAATGATGCTTTGTCGCCTGTGAAAATTAATTGATTCGACGACGGGAGTTCTTTGACACTTTCAAGTGTCTTCATAAAAGCGGGATCGGAGAGATCGGCAGATTTAAGTCTAGCTGCAGTCTCTAAAATTAAAGTTTTTAGATGAGCTGCGCTTGTTTGTTTCGGATTATATATGAGGAATTCGGTGCTCAGAGGTGTTTGCGTTAAGGTAACTCTAGATTTTTCAGGAGTCACGTCAAATGAGGGGAGAAGGTCAGACAATTCCTTTAAAGCAGCAGATTGTCCTGTAAATAGAAGAGAATTTGTCGCTTTGATCCAGCGCATTGAATCAATTGCCAATATAAGATCTTGACTGGTTGTTTTTCCGGTTTCAAGATAATCGGCTAAATTGTGTAATGAGGAACGAAGTTGCTCTTCTGTTGCATGTTTAATGTTGTAAACAAGAAAAGAAGATTGTTGATTTATACGGGTATTTGCATTGTCAATGCTCTTTAAAAAAGATCCGATAATATCAAGATCGTGAGGCGCTCCTACAAACATCAAAGAGTTTGTCGACTGAATATATTTCATATTACTTAATGCAAGTATTAGGCCTGACGACTCAAAACTTTGATTCGATGCAGCCTGTACCATTTTCTTTAAATCACTCTCTGCATCTTCAGGAGATTTGTGATGCAATTTATATACAAGAACATTATCGGCAGATAAATTTTTAGTAGCTGTCAAAGAAAGCTCAGTTGTTATTCCTTGTTTATCTAGATCTTGTAGAACTGCAATAGTTTTGTCGATAAGGAAAGGTGTTGAGACAATATATATTGTTTGAGTACTTTGTTGGGGAATAATTTCTAGTGTTGTCGAATCTGCTATCGGAGCAAGAATTTTTTTTGCAAGAGTTGCAAGATCGACCACTTGCCCAAATTTTGGAGCAAACGCATCAACATCATAGGGAGTCTCAGGAGCATCTAGACTAAGTAATAATTGCTCAATAGTTTGAATGCTTGAAGAAACATCGGTAATAATTAATTGGCGTGTTTCGCTTGAAACTTCAACAAGAGCATCCTTAGAAAGCATAGGAATAATCAATGATGCAATATGAGACGGATTTCCTTTTTGAATCTTGAAAACCTTTGTCATTATTGCAGGTTTTAATTTTCCTTTAAGAGGACTTTCAATTGAAACAACAGTTGGAATCTGCCTTACATCATTATTTTTATGAATAAGAAGATTTTTCTCTTCTTCGATTAAAGTCAAACCGTGAATCCGTAAAATTTGCACAAGAGCTGATAGCACATTGTTGAGGTCGGTTGTCTCTTCTGAAACAATTGTAACATTAAAATTCATGTCACTATCATTATAGATGACATTCACTCCCGCAATTTTACTGATAAATTTTAAAAATTCTTGAATTGGAACATTGTCAAAGTTAATTGTGTAGGCTTCTGGCGCATCTACTGTTTCTTGCTTTTTGGTTGCAGAATTTAAAAAAATGGGAGAAGCAATCAATTGCATTACAAGCACAGCGTGGACTAGAAGGGATGCTCTATTTTTCATCAATAAATATTCTCAATCTTTATTTATTTGATTAAAGACTTCTCCTGATCCTAAAAGAAAAATTGAATAATTGCAAGACTAGTTAAGGTTGATCTAAAATATTCTTAAGAGGGAGAGGACAATTTTTTGCGCGCTTTCATCTCTTGTTTGAAAAGCGCCTTGCAGAGTGTCTAGAAGAACAGGGGCTAGCCTGTTTGGGGAGAGTTGTTTATTTGCATTAATAGTTTGAAGAGTTAGGGTTTCTATATTTTCTCGTTTTTCTTTTTCACACAAGCTTGAGGCAAATGGATGGATAATTAGCATGTCTCCGGGATTCCATGAATCACCTGTTGAAAAAAAGGGGACATTAGGTTCAAGGCCTAGAAGTCGTGACTGATTGCGGAGCATTCGTGCGTTTCCGCCTCTGCTTGACAGGTGCCAAATAGATTCAAATCCGGATGAGATAAAAGAAAATTGATCGAGGTGAGGACTTAAATGTAAAATTGTAATTGCCTCTTTTTGACCGAAAGATTCATGGCAAAATAGCTGGTTTAGTTCAAAGGCAAAAAGGCTAGAAGTAAAGGACTCTTTTGGTTTTGAAACAAAGTAGTCGTGAATACGGGCACGCAAGAGCCCTTTTAAAACTGCAAGCGATATCATTGAAGAGAATCTAGATGAGGGAGACTCAGCAAGTATGATTACAAAAGAATTATCAGGGAGTCTAAAAAAATCGTAATAAAGTCCGAAAAGATAGACTCCTTTAGGCTTAGCTAAGCCGATCTCAAGTTCGGGCCAAGATGGGACTTTAGGAAGGAGTTCTTTTTGTTCTTTGCCTAAAACTTCCCAGATCTGAAGCAGCTGGTCTTCATCAGAACTATCTTTTTCAATGGTGTTTGACTTAAGATAAAGTGAGATATCAGCAATGAGATCGACAATATCTTGATAGCGAAGTTTTGGATTTGGATCGAGCGCTTTTTGTAAAATGGGACGTAAGTGAGATGGAATAAGATCTATCTGGATATTACCAAAAGAGAGTTTTCCTAGAATAAGTTCATAGATCATGATTCCGAGAGAATAGATGTCTGTATTAAAAGAGACGTTAAAAGGATCTTTTTTTTGTTCAGGACTCATATAACTTGGAGTGCCGATAATTCGATTTTCACCTTTCGGCTTTTTTTTAAGCTCTTCAATCATATGAGCAATTCCAAAATCGATTAGTTTTGCATCACCACTTTCAGTAATCAATACATTTTCAGGTTTAAGGTCTCTGTGAATAATCCCGTGTGTATGTAAATGAAGGAGAGCATATGAAATTTCCAAAACAATATCGAGTGCTCGTTTAATAGAAAGAGACTTGTTTAAGATAAATTGTCTTAAAGAGATGCCTTGAATGAATTCCATTGCAATATAGAGGCCATTTTCCCATTCTCCTTGACCATACAATTTAACAATGTTTGGATGATCAGCCAAGCTTATGATTTCAGCCTCTTTTAAAAATTGAGCAGCAAGCTCTTTATTCGATAAAAGAGAAGGGAGCAACACCTTAATTGCAATAGGCTTTCTCATTTCAGGATGAGTTCCAAGTAATAAAAGGCTCATTGATCCGTGATTGAGTACAGTGTCTATTTTATAAGGGCCAATTTGTTTAGGAGGAATAAATGGAGCTGCAGCAGTTCTATAGGAGGGAAGAGTTGTTTGATTATAAAAATCTAGATTTTTCACTATATGCTCTATTTATATAGTTCTAAAATTTTAACGCCGATGGTATCGCCGATTTCAATAATTTCACCCTTTCCGATCACTTTTCCGGATGAGGTAAGGTGGACAAGTCTTGGATTGATCTCGATTGGTAGTTTATATCCAGGTTCCATCCTGCTAAGCTCATCTAAAGAGACTTCAAATCTTGAAACTTCGATTTGAATTTTAATAGGGATGTCTGCTATTGAGATGGTCTCTAAGGGCGATTCCTTTGTGGAAGGAGATATATTCTCAAGCTCTTTTTCAAGTTCAGCATCAAGTTCAGAGTCAAGTTCATCTTCTTCAAATTCATTTTCCGTAAATTCGTCATTTTCAAATTCATCATCAATTGGATTAGGTGTTTCAGAATCATTATTTGGCATGAACAGGGATCTCCTCATAGGCATAAATAAAATCTAAGATTTTAAATTTTCCATCTTTTAACTTTATTTGGAATAGAGGAGTCTCATTTAAAAGCACCTTCATGCTTCCCCTTTCATCACTTGGTTTGAAAAATGCGTTATCAATAACAACAAAATCGCCTTCTTCAAGAGAGTGCAACTCATTTTGAGACAATTCAAGTGATCCATTAACAATGCAAAGAGGGATTTTAAGAGAGGGGAATTTTATAGAAATATCCTGAATAGAGAGTCTGTCTTTTGCAAAATAATTCATATAAGACTCTTTAAAAAGGTGAGAAAGGATTATCCTTCCCCAGATTCGTTTTTCATTATGAACAAGAGCAATATCAATTGCATAACCCTTTTCATCTAATTTGTTATCTTTAATAATCTTTAGAGAAAATTGATTAAATGACTCTGTCTTACTAAGGCCATCAAGAGCTACAAGAAGGCAATAACGATAAATTCCTTTAACTAGCTCAGGATTGTCTAGTTCTAGAGCTTTATGGTTTTTATCTTTTATCCAAGAGACTAAGATCTGTAGGTCTTCATATGACATAATCC